>JAJYDP010000806.1 GCA_021777365.1 Chloroflexota bacterium
GGTGCGCGGCCAGGCCACGACGGGCCGGGTGATCACGGCGGCCGCCTTGATCATGATCTCGGTCTTCGTGTCCTTCGCCTTCGGCGGCCAGCGCATCATCGCCGAGTTCGGGGTGGGCCTGGGCGGGGCGGTGCTGCTGGACGCCTTCATCTTGCGCACCGTCCTGGTGCCGGCCCTGATGCACTTCCTGGGCCGGGCCAACTGGTACATGCCGGGCTGGCTCGAGCGGATCGTTCCCCACGTCGCGGTCGAGGCGACCGAGGCCGACCTCGCCTTCGACGGCGTGCCCGACTGACCTCAGCGGGCCGTGGCGCCCGAGATCAGCCCCCAGCACAGATCGGCGACCCGCTGCGGCGTGACGCCCACGTCGGGCGCGTAGGGGAGGATGGCCAGGCCGACCGACGCGGCCCAGAAGACCGCCACCCCGGTGGCCGCGTGGGGGGCGCTCTGGACCCAGCCGAGCTCCTGGGCCTGCTCCATCAGGCGCACCCAGTGGCGGTAGCGCCGGTCGACCGTGTCGCGGAACTCCTGGCGCGTGGTGGGATCGGACCAGATGTCGAGCAGGAGCCGCATGACCCCGACATCCTCTTCGAGAGCGCCCGCCTCCCAGGTGGTCACCACGTCGGCCATGAGCTCACGCCGGAAGTCCTCGGCGTTCCCGTCGCTCAGTGCCTCGCCCATGCGCGCCACGTACACCGCCATGGGGCGGGTCAGCTCACCGTAGGTGCGCAGCTGGGCCTGGGCGATCACCTGCTCGCGCGAGGCGAAGTGGTAGTAGATCGTGGGAACCCCGACGTGAGCGTGCAGGGCGATGTCGGCCACCCGGATCTCACCGCTCGGCGACTCGGCCAGCAGCTCCTGGGCGGCGCTCAGGATCCGCTCTCGAGTCTCGATCGGTACCGAGCTCATGGCCCCACTTCCCCGACTCGCGCCTGGTGGAGCACGGGTCGAATCCGCAGGGATGATACCGCGTGGGTGTCACGCCCCCGATTCACCACCGTTCTTCCGTGTGCTCGTGGACCGCTCCGTGGCCCTGGTCGCCGCAGGCGCGGCGACCAGGGCCCCCGGATCACTGAGCGACGGTCAGGATGCGGCCGATGTTGGCCTTGGCGGTGACGGCGAACACGGCCGCCACCCGCAGGCGGACCCGGCCGAGCAGGAAGTGCTCGATGCTGAGCACGCGCTGGTGGGCCAGGGCCGAGCTCCCGCTGCCGTAGCCCACGATGCGCACCAGGGCTCCGCGCACCAGACGGTGCGCCAGCGTCGCCAGCAGGCTCTGCGCGCGGGCGTTCAGCACGGCCGAGCCCGCCGAGAAGGTCACCTGGACCATCGCGGGCCGAGCGGGCAGGGCCCGGACGAAGACGAACGTCGCGGTGGCCGTCGCCGACTGGTAGGTGAGGTCGCCGGCCTTGGTCGCCCCGACCACGCACGTGCCCGGTCCGCGGACGCTCAGCGTCGCCCCGTTGAGGGAACACCCGTTGGCCGTCCCGCCGGTGATCGCGTAGGTCACCGCCCCGCTGCCGGAGCCGCCGGTCGCCACCAGGGTCACCGAGTGACCCACGGTGGACCGCGCGCCCGCTAGGGCCAGCGCGGCCTGCGGCTGGAGGGCAAACGCCGTGGCCACCACGAAGACCGGGTCCGAGCTGAAGTTGGCGGTGATCGAGTCGCTGGTCGTCGCCGTCGCGATGACGGTGACGCCCGACGACGTCAGGACGTCAATGGTGTCTCCCGCCACGATCGCGGGATCGCTGGCCGTCAGCGTCAGCGCGGTCGCCGCCACCGGGGTCGAGCCACCGGGGGCCAGCCACGACACGGCGGCGGCCGCGATCGCCGACGAGCCACCGGGCAGCGAGCCGGCGACGCCGGACGTCGACGTGACCGGGTACAGGCTCACGGTCGTGCCCGCCGGCAGAGCCCCGACGGGAATCGTCAACTCGAAGATGGCCGAGCCGCTCGACACGATCAGGGACGAGGCGCCGGTTCCCACCACCACGGACTGCGGGACGCCCAAGGAGGCGCTGGCGATGCCCGCGGGAGGCGCCACCGGGGTCACCGTGCTCGAGCCGGAGCTCGAGCTGCCCGATGCGGACGCCACGACCACCGCGGCCGGGCTCACCGGGTTCGGATCCTCCGAGGTCAGCACCGTGAATCCAGAGGCGGCGTAGGAGGCCGCCAGGGCCCCCGTCGACGTCACGGTCAGCATGGCGGGCGTCGACGCCTTCAGGGTGCACCCCTCGGGCAGCGCCAAGAACAGCATCTGCGCGTTGAACACGGCCGACACCGGCGCGCACCCCGCAAAGCCACTCGTGAAGGTCACGAGCGCCGGGTTGGCGATCGTGATGCCACTCGGGAAGTTCACGCTGATGGTGTCGCCAGCCACCAGGTCACCCGTCGTCGAGGGCGTGAACCCGATCGACCACAGGGCTGCGGTCCCGGCGCTGTTGGGGTACGCCGTGAAGGAGACCGAGCCCGGGACGACGCTCGTCCCCGACGGCACCAGCGCGCTGACGGCCGCCGGCGACGCCGCGATCGGGTCCTCCGAGGTCATCACCGTGAAGGCGGTCGGCAGGTAGCGCACCGTGACGGGCGGGTTGACGACGCCGAACGCGACCACCCCCGCGGCCCCGTTGGCCAGGGTGCAGTTCGCCGGGATGGTCACCGTCACGGTGGCCACCACGACCGCCACGTCGGCCGCCGGCACCGTGCAGCTCCCGGTGAAGGAGCCACCCAGCGTCACGGCCGTCGTCGGCGGGACGGTGAAGTTGGTCGGCATGTTGATGGTCACGGTGTCAGCGCCCACCAGCCCGCCGAGGTACCCGCCAGAGTTGGAGGTCGTGAAGCCGACCGACCAGGTCGTGGCGTGGTTGCCGCTGAGGGCCGCCGCCGTGAAG
>JAJYDP010000807.1 GCA_021777365.1 Chloroflexota bacterium
CGGGCTGGCCGTGCTGCTGACGTACGGGCTGCTGCTGGTGGCACTCCTGGTCCTGGCCGTGTACGCCGCTCAGGTGTTCACCGGCTCGCTCTCGGCGTTCGTCGCCAACGCTCCCGCCCTGCAGCGGAGCCTGCTGGACATCCTGCAGGCCAACCAGGGCACGCTCAACCAGCTCGGCATCAAGATCGACGTGGCGGCGCAGGCACAGACCTTCCTCCACGACCTGCCCTCGGTCGCCGCGCCCGTGTCGAGCTTCGCGATCGCCGGGCTCGGAGTCCTGGGCAACCTGCTGATCATCCTGTTCCTGTCGCTGTACATGGTGCTGGACCGGGACCGCATCCTGGCCTTCGGCGTGCGGCTGGTGCCACCGCAGTACGCGGAGGAGTTCCGCCTTTTCGAGCGCACCGTGTCCCGCTCGTTCGGTGGCTTCCTGCGGGGGCAGGCGATCATGGGACTCATGTACGGCGGGCTCGCGGCGCTGCTCGGCATGGCCCTCCACCTGCAGTACACGCCCATCGTGGCCGCCTCATCGGGCATCCTCCAGGCGATCCCCTTCTTCGGGCCGTTCGTCTCGTGGGCGCCGCCGGTGCTCGTTGCGATCCTCACCAAGCCGGGAGCCGTCGTGCCGGCACTGGTGGTGATGGCGATCGGCTGGCTGATCGTGATGAACGTGGTGCAGCCGCGCCTGCTGGCGGGGGCGGTGGGCATCCACCCCCTGGTGGTGCTCGGCTCGGTGATCGTCGGCGGGAAGCTGGCGGGGATCGCGGGCGCGATCTTCGGGATTCCCGTGGCAGCGGTCGTGTCGAGCTTCTTCTTCTACTACCTCAACCGCGCCACGGCCGACCCGAGGACGGTCGCGGCCCGCGCGGCTCGCCGGGTGGCGCAGCGCGAGGGGCACAGCGTGCGGGTGCCGGTTCCACCGCCGCTGACCGATTCGCTGACCGAGGTGCACGCGCGCGCCGACTTCGACCTGGATCCCGAGGACACCGACCCGCCGGTCGCGTGAACCCCCACCGCCGCGTGAACCGGTGCCGGCGGGCCCGGCGCGTGTGCGGTCAGCCCTGCACGCGGTACAGCGCGGCGGCGAGGCCGGCAAACGTCGCCTGGTCGAGCCCGGTCCCGGTCGCGGACCAGGACGGGAACGCCCCCGGATCGACGTAGACAGCGAAGCCGTCGTTTGATCCCAGGGCGTCGAGCGTCCCGGTCTGGTCTCCGAACGCCGAGGTCCCGAGCTGCTGTCCCTGGGGAGCGCAGCCGCTCGCACCCTGGGCGCAGACGTTGCCCTCGTCGAGGATGAGCAGCGCCCCGTTCGGGCCCTTGTAGGTGATCTCCATGTGTCCGCCGTCACGCAGCGAGAACGATCCGGCCTGCACGAACCAGCCGGTGGGCAGGACCGCGCAGTAGACCGCCCAGGTGACCTGTCCGGCAATCGCCTCGAAGAAGACGCGGTTGTCGTGGTTTCCGCTGCAGGCGGAGGCGCCGGTTGCCGTGCCCGAGTCGAGAGGACCCTGCGACGCCGAGGGAGGGGCCGAGCCGCCCGCCGAGGCGGGGACGACCGGTGGCGAGCTGCCCGCCGACGGTCCACCGGCCGGCGCGCTCGCGGCGGCGGTCCCGGCAGGGGCGCTCGACGGTGGCGCGGTCGCGCTGCCAAGGGGCGACTGGCTGGGCGGAGCCGTGCCACCGCACGCGGCCGCCAGTGCGACCGCGAGCGCAAGGATGCCGGCGGGGCGGACCAGTGGGATCATCGATGGGAGCCTACCGTCCGTGCCGGGTTGCGGTCAACCTGCCCCCGGTTGCGCGCCCCGGGCCACCGGCGCGGGGTCGACGGGCGGCGCGCCTCGCATCGCGGGCGGCGGATCGTCGAGCCGCGCGCCGCGCGCGACCAGCGCGGGATCGACGCCGAACACGCGGCGCACGAGATCGGGCGCCAGCGCGAGGTCCGGCGGTCCATCGGCGACGATCCGGCCCCGGTCGAGCACCACCAGCCGCGGGAAGAAGTGAGCGGCCAGCGCGACGTCGTGCAGCACGGCGATGACCGTGACCCCGTCGAGAGCGTTGAGCTCGGTCAGCAGCTCCATCGTCGCCACCTGGTGGCGCAGGTCGAGGTGGACGGTGGGCTCGTCGAGGAGCAGGCAGGGCGCGTCCTGGGCCACCGCCATGCCCAGCAGCACCAGTTGCCGCTCGCCAAGCGACAGCTCCAGCGCGTCGCGCCCGACGAGATCGCCGAGCCCGACCCGCTCGATGGCGCGCGCGACGGCGGCCAGGTCGGCGTCGCGCAGCCCGAGCAGGGGATGCTCGTGCGGCAGGCGACCCAGGGCAACCAGCTCCTCGACCCGGATCGCGAAGGGCACGGTGGCCTGCTGGGGGACCACGGCGACCCGCCGCGCGAGGGCCTCCCGGGACAGCGACTCGACCGCCACGCCGCCCAGCAGCACGGTCCCCCGGCGCTCGCGGGCCATGCCCGTGACGCACCGCAGGAGGGTCGACTTGCCGGCGCCGTTGGGGCCGATGAGCGCGACCCGCTCGCCGGGCTCGATCGCCAGGTCGATGCCGTGGAGCACCTCGCGGCCCCGGTAGGCGACGCGGACGCCGGCGAGCCGGATGCCGACGGGGGCGGCCGTCACAGCTCGTACCCCGAGCGCGAGCGGCGCAGGATCCAGAGGAAGAACGGCGCACCCACCAGCGCGGTGACCACCCCCACGGGGACGTCGCCGGGCATGCGCGCGAGCAGGTCGCACGCGACCAGGAACGCGGCCCCCCAGATCGCCGAGAGCGGCAGCACCGAGCGCGCGTTGGGCCCGACGATCAGGCGCACCACGTGCGGCACGACCAGCCCGACGAACCCGATCAGCCCCGCGATCGCGACCGACGCCGCGGTGACCAGCGAC
>JAJYDP010000808.1 GCA_021777365.1 Chloroflexota bacterium
CCGGTCAGCCACGCGCGGCTAGCCCGAAGTTCCAGCCACCACGCGACGCGCCGTCAGCACGAAGGGCTCACCTCCTGAGCGTGATCTGGGCACGTTCCGCGCGAGAGAACGTAGGCACGAATATGGTTGACGACTGAGGGAGGATCGGCGATCATACGTGCGTGAGCACGAGAGGCGGCGCCGTCCATGTCGCGACCACCCGTCGGCACTACAAGGATCGGGTGTACGAGACCCACCTGCTGCGCCGGAGCTACCGCGAGGGGGACAAGGTGCGGACCGAGACGGTGGGCAACATCAGCCACCTGCCGGCGGAGCTGATCGAGCTCGTCCGACGCGGCCTCGCGGGCGAGCGGTTCGTGGCGGCGTCGCGGTTCGAGATCCGCCGCAGCCTCCCCCACGGCCACGTCGCCGCGGTCCTCGGCGCGGCGCGGACCCTGGGCCTCGAGCGCCTGATCGACCCCCGCCGCTCCCGCGAGCGCGACCTGGTGATGGGCATGCTCGCCGCCCGGCTGCTCGCCCCGGCGTCCAAGCTCGCCACCGCCCGGGGCCTCGGCGCGACCACCCTGGGCACCACCCTCGGGATCGCGGGCGCGAGCGAGGACGAGCTGTATGGCGCGCTCGACTGGCTGGCGGCGCGCCAGGACCGGATCGAGGCCCGCCTGGCGGCCCGCCACCTCAACGCCGACGGCCTCGTCTACGTCGACCTCAGCTCCTCGGTCGTCACCGGGCGCCACAACCCCCTCGCCGCGATCGGCTATTCCCGGGACGGGCGGCCGGGCACGCTCCAGATCGAGTACGCCCTGCTCACCGACGCCGACGGCCGCCCGGTCGCCGTGCGCGTCGTGGCGGGCAACACCGGCGACCCGGCCACCGTGCCGGCGACCCTGGCGGCCCTGCGGGAGCGCTTCGGCCTTACGTCGGTCGTCCTCGTCGGCGACCGCGGGATGCTCACTCAGGCCCGGATCGAGACCTGCCGCACGGCCGGCTTCGCCTGGATCAGCGCGCTGCGGGGGCCCGCCATCGCCCGGCTCGCGACCGACGGCGCGCTCCAGCTGGGGTTGTTCGACGAGCGCGGCCTCGCCGAGATCGTCCACCCCGACTTCCCGGGCGAGCGCCTCGTGGTGTGCCGCAACCCGGCCCTCGCCGCCGAGCGGGCGCGCAAGCGCGACGAGCTGCTCGCGGCGACCGAGGCCGCCCTCGCGAAGGTGGCCGCCCGGGTCGAGGCGGGACGCCTGCGGGGCGCGGCGCACATCGGCCTCGCGGTCGGCCGGGTGGTCGACCGCCACAAGATGGCCAAGCATTTCAGCCTCGAGATCGCCGACGACCGCCTCACCTTCACCCGGCGCGCGGACGCGATCGCCGCCGAGGCGGCGCTCGACGGTCTGTACGTCCTGCGCACCTCCGTGCCGGCCGAGCGGCTGGAAGCGCCCGCCGTGGTCCGCGCGTACAAGCGCCTCGCCCAGGTCGAGCGGGCGTTCCGGACGCTCAAGAGCCCCGATCTTGCGATCCGCCCGATCCGCCACTGGACTCCCGATCGGGTCCGGGCGCACGTCTTCCTGTGCGTGCTCGCCTACTACCTGCGCTGGCACATGGAGCGCGCCTGGGCCCCCTTGCTGTTCCGCGACGAGGCGCCGCCCGAGCCGGCCGATCCGGTCGCCCCGGCCTGCCGCTCGGCGGCCGCGCTCGCCAAGGCGAGCCGCCACGAGCTCCCCGACGGCACGCCGGCCCACTCGTTCCGGACCCTGCTCGCGGAGCTCGCCACGCTCACCCGCAACGAGGTTCTGCTGCCCGGGGGGCCCGACGAGACGGCCTTCGAGGTCACCGCGACCCCGACGCCCCTCCAGGCCCGCGCGTTTGCCCTCCTGGGGCTCTCGCCCACGGGCACGTAGGCAGAACGCGTCGGCTCGGGCGTGCTCGGTCACGCTCGGGAGGCGCTGGAACTTCCGGCTAAACGGGGAAGATGGCGTTTGAGAAGCCCATCCAACCCGGCGCAGAGGAGCACCTGACGGATGCGATCATCGCATAGCCTGGACCGCCTCGACACCGCCTTCGACGACGGCCATCTGGTGGCCGACGCGGGCCTCCTCCTGCCGGCCACGCTGGCCCAGCACCTCGGGCTGCAGGCGCTCGTCGAGCGCGATCTCGACCTGGGCGCGGCGGTCGGGCACGCCAACGTGGGCGACAAGCTCTGCACCCTGGTCATGTCGGCCCTGGCGGGCGGCGACAGCATCGACGACGCGGCGGCCCTGCGGGCTGCGGGCACGGACCGGGTCCTCGGCTTCACCGTGAAGGCGCCCTCGACCCTCGGGACCTTCCTGCGCAGCTTCCGCTCAGGGTCACGTGCGCCAGCTCGACCGGGTGAGCCGGGAGCTCCTCACCCGCGCCTGGGCCGTCGGCGCCGGCCCGGGATCCGCCCCCTTCGCGATCGATCTCGACTGCCGGTACCCCGCGCGCCACGCGCATCCGCGCGGCGGCCCGTCTCGGTCGTTTCGTCGCGACGCCGCTCATCATCGGCGCCGCTGCCCTGGCCACGCGCCTCGACCCGTGGATGGCGATCCCCCTCGGGCTGCTCGGCATCGCCCACGTGTGGCACTCGACCGATGTGGAGGTCGGCGGCGATACGTTGGCCCGCTTCCTCGATGCGCACACGGTGAGCGACCTGGCGCGCCCGCCGATGCTGCGGGTGGGACCAGACGACCTCGTCACGAGGGGCACGCTGGGCGGTCGCGGGGATCGGGGGGCGGTGTTCGTGGAGGAACGCCACCTCCTCGTCGGAGCCATCGGGACGCACCGGCTGCGCTGGGCGGGCGCGGGCCACGGCCGTCGGGCCGAGACCCCGTGGCGCGCGACCATGGTGCCGGTTGCACGTCTCTCGTGGCTCCACG
>JAJYDP010000809.1 GCA_021777365.1 Chloroflexota bacterium
CCGGCTGGGACCGGCGCATGCCATGGCCGGCGCGGAGCCGCAGGGCCCACCCTCTCGGGCGGGACGCAACCGATTCGCAGGGAAGCAGAGCCCGGTTCGCGCGGTTCCCCTGGCCCTGCCCCGGTGGGCCCCTTTCGGACGAGCCTCGGGATGGGCAAACGCGGGGGGCTCGGGCTGCACTTGCGTTCGGGCGTGCGTTTGGGGCAGTCGCACTGGAGTTCCCAGATGACCCGTTCGCCTACGGCCTCGAACCCCACGGAGGCATACGACGATGTCGCGCCGATCGGGCGGTTCCCCTGGCTGACCCAGCGGCACCTGGTGTTCTTCGTGATCGGCTGGCTCGTCGTCTTCTCGCTCGGCAGCGTCCTGATCTCGAACCCGTTCCAGTCCGAGACGAGCGCATCGGCCACCCCGATCTTCTGGCACGTGCTGTACCTGCACGGCATGCAGATCGGCATGGTGGGCCTGCTCGCGCTGCTGACCTGCGGCGTGCTCGGCCTGCGCTCCATGCACACCCGGATGTGGATCGTGGGCGGCGTCCTGTTCGCGACCGTGGTCGCGGCCATCGGCGGCATCTGGGATCGCCAGATCCCGGGGTCGGAAGTGCCGATGTGGGTGCAGATCCTTGGGTTCTTCGCCCTCGACGAGATCCTGATCGTGCTCCTGCTCGGGATGATCGGCGAGTGGCGGGCCGGCTCCGCGAAGGCCCGGACGCTGCCCTTCCTGGCGTCGTTCCTGGCCACGATCTCGATGTTCGTGGCGGCGCTGATGGGCCACCTGGCCGGCTGGATCCTCGAGTTCGGCAACTTCCCGTCCGTGATCGGCTGGTATGCCGGGGTGCTCGGCGAGAAGGTCGACGACTTCAGCGCCAACCTCATCGGCTCGCACTCCCACGAGATGATCGTGGGGGTCATGGCGCTGACGGCGTCGATCGCCGCGGCACAGTTCGGTTACGCCTCGCTCTCGGGCCCGGCGCGCCGCGTGGCCCAGGTCGGCCTCGCCATGGTCGGCGCCGGGGCGCTGGTGATGACCGTGATGTACGTGGCGATGGCCTTCACGACCTGGGCACCGCCGACCCTCTTCACCTCTGCCGGCGGCACCAACGGGATCGCCGGTGACGACATCGTCACGGGCGTGTTCGTGATGCTGGGCGGCCTGCTGGTGCTGCTGCCCGTCGTGTTCGGCAACGCCCGCGCGAGGGCGGTGGCGGGCCACCCGGTGCGGATCGCGTCGGCCTGGTCCTGGATCCTCTCCTTCGCCACCGTGGTGGTCGCGGGGTATGCCATCGAGCTCGACGAGACGTACTTCGGCGCGGGTGACCCACAGGCGGCCGGGGCCGCGAAGGACGCCGTGTTCACCTGGCTGCACCAGGACATCGGTCTCTTCCTGATGCCGGCATTGGTGCTCGTGATGCTGGCGGTGGAGCGCCTGGTGGTCGAACGCCACCGGGACGCCATCGGCTGGGCGACCATCGCGGGCACGACCGTCACGTTCGTGGGCGGGATGATCTTCGTGTTCGTGAATCCCGCATTGCACGGTCCCGGCTATGACGTGTCGACCGTGGGTCTCCTGATCGTCGGCGTCGCGCTGCTGGCCACGATGTGGTACGGGGCGTCCCGGTGGGGCTCTCAGCTTCAGGAGGCAGGCGGCTAGCGGGCCGTGGCGCAGTTGCGCGACGCCGGGGGCGCCGGGCGCCGCTGATCGCGCTCCCGGCGGGCGGCCACCGCTCGGCCGCTGGACGGGCCGCATATCCAATCGCCGCGGGTTGCCCACGTGGTGGCCCGCGGCGATCCGGCGCACCTCCTCGTGCTCGCGGGTCATCGGGGCCGTGGTCTGGCGGTCAGCCAGAAGCCGCCCGGACCGAGCTACTCGGCCCACCTCGGCGCGCTGGCGGGCTGTGCGCCATCGGCGAGCGTGGCCGGCTGCCCCACGGGTGTCGCCTCCAGCGCCGGGGTGGCCTGAAGAACCTCGACGAGCACCTCGCGGGCCCGCAGCCAGCCCTCGTGCAGCTCGCACAGCGGCTCGCCCGAGATGAGGCCGCAGCGTTTGCCTTCGTGCAGCACGCACGCGTCCGGGACCGTGGGGCCCTCGATCGCCTCGATCACCTCGAGCAGAGACGGCGGCCTGGCAGGCCTCGCGTACAGGTAGCCGCCTGATGGCCCGGAGCCGGAGTACACCCACCCGGCGTGCACGAACGCCGCCATCGCCTGGCTGATGAAGCCCGGCGTGGTCGACACCGCGTCCGCGAGCGCGCTTGCCGTCCAGACCCGCGGTTCGGCCGCCAGGATCCGCAGCGCCTTGAGACCCAGGTCCGTCCGCCGGCTGATCGAAAGTCTCACGGGGGCAATCTGGCTCAAGCCGCGCGCCGCGCACAGGCCCGAATGGCCCGTTTGGGTGGCCTGCGCCGGTCAGCGCAGCATCTCCTCCAGCTCGATGCCGCCATCCCGGGCCCTGGCCACGTCGCGTCGCGTGGCGAACTTGAAGCCCGAGAAGATGCTCGACATCAGCCCGTTCTTCTCGACGTGATCCACCAGGAGCGCGGAGTAGATGTGGTGGATCATGAAGGCGAGGATCGCCCACATCACCAGGTGGTGGATCACGCGGACGTTCTGCACGCCCAGTCCGTTCGCGATCCAGCCGAACAGGGCCACGACGATCGGGTTGCCGTGCTGCGCCTCGAGGGCAAACCCGGTGAGGGTCTGCACCAGGAACAGGAAGAAGACGACCATGTAGGTGGCGGCGGCCAGCGCGTTGTGTCCCAGGATGCCGGGCAGCTCACGGCGGATGAACAGGTACCAGCCGGTCTGCTGGCGGAACTCGTTCATGTGCTTCCGGTTGGTGGGGATGAACGCCCGCCACTGCGCGAAGCGGTTGCCGCGGAA
>JAJYDP010000810.1 GCA_021777365.1 Chloroflexota bacterium
GATGCGCGTGCCACCGTCGTCCGGGCGCTCGGCCACGATCTGGCCTCCATGCGCCTCGATCAACTGGCGCGCGATGGCCAGGCCAAGCCCTGACCCGCGTGAATCCGCCGACTTGGTGAAGCGCTCGAAGACGTGCGCCAGGACCTCGGGCAGGATACCCGGCCCGGCATCCTCGACGCTGACGCGTACCACCCGCCCGTCGTGGCTGGTACGGACAGCGACGAGCACCCGCGTTCCCGCGGGCGCGTAGCGCAGGGCGTTCGCCAGCAGGTTTGTGAGCACCTCGCGGATGCGCACGGGGTCGATCTCGAGGAGGGGTGGCTCCCCCGCGACATCCACCGCAATCGACACACCGGCCGTCTCGGCGCGCGGGCCAAGGGAGCGCGCCACCTCCTCGATGAGCACGCCGAGGTCGGTCGCTTCGCGATGCAGGGCCAGGGTGCGGGCCTCGGCCAGCGCGAGCGTGCGCAGGTCCTCGATCAGCCGAGCGAGCACCTGTGTCTCCTCCAGCGCCGCCGTCAGGTGCGCTTCGTCGGGCGAATGGACGCCGTCGAGCATCGCCTCGAGCTCCCCTTGCACGACCGCGAGCGGGGTACGCAGCTCGTGACTGATGTCGGCCAACAGCGTGCGCCGCTGGCTCTCGTCGGTCGCCAGCCGCGTGGTCATTCCGTTGAAGGCATGCACCAGGGCCCGCACGGGCGGCGGTCCCCCGGCGCGCTCGGGCACGTGCACGCTGTAGTCGCCCGACTCGACGCGCCCGGCTGCCTCGATGAGATCACCGAACGGGACTGCGAAGCGCCGCACCGACCGTCCCGCGACCGCCGCTCCGAGCAGGATGACCACGACAAGGGCGGTGAGGGCGGCCACCCCGCCGGCGCCCCGGGCGGAGAGGCCGAGCGCCGTGGTCAGGTGCCAGATGAGAACGATCAGGCCGCCCATCCCGACCAGCAGGACCGCGGACGTGAGGCAGCCGGTTCGCCACAGGAAGCCTCGCCGCAGGCCCGGCCAGGCGCTGCCCTCGGGCGGGGGCCAGGGCTCCTCTTCCGGCCACCAGGGTGGACGGCCTCGCGGCCGGGAGCCGTGTGGCGCAGACCCGCGATGGTGCGAACCCTGCGTGGCGGTGGGAATCTCGTTCCCGTGTGCGGTTGTCGGTTGTGCCGGTGCGTCCTCCGTGGGCATGCGGGGTTGCTCGCCCGGCGGATCTGCGCTGGTCACGCGGCGTCGTCGGCGAACCGGTAGCCGACTCCATAGACCGTCAGCAGGTAGCGTGGCTGGCGCGGCTCGGGCTCGAGCTTGCGGCGCAGGTTCTTGATGTGCGTGTCGATGGCCCGCTCGTATGACTCGAATGCGACGCCGTGGAGGGCGTCGAGGAGCTGGGCGCGGGTGAAGATGCGACCCGGCTGCCGAGCCAGAGTGGCCAGCAGCTCGAACTCGGTGGCCGTGAGCTCGACGGACCGACCACCGACCTGCACCCGCATGCGCGGGATGTCCAGCGCCACGTCGCCGATCCGCAGGACGTCGGCGGGCTCGCCGGTTCGCTCGGTGCGGCGCAGGACGGCCCGCACCCGGGCGACCAGCTCGCGCGGGCTGAACGGCTTGGTGACGTAGTCGTCAGCCCCGAGCTCGAGGCCGACGACGCGGTCGAGCTCGTCGTCGCGTGCGGTGAGCATCACGATCGGCACGTTCGACTCGCGCCGCAGGGTGCGGGCCACGTCCAGACCGTCCAGCTCGGGCAGGCCGAGGTCGAGGACGATCAGATCGGGATGCCTGGTTCGCGCCGCGGCGATGGCCGACCGCCCGTCGGCTGCGGTGAGTACGGCGAAGCCGGCATGGTCGAGGTAGTCGCTGGCGAGCTGCACGATCTTGGGCTCGTCGTCTACCACGAGGATCGTCTTCATGGCCGCCCATCCTACCCGGCGATCCGGTGCTGGTCAGCGTCCCCCGCCGGCCTGCGGATCACGTGGCTCTGTCGATGAACTCTGACCGGCGTGTGCCCGGCGGTGCCATTCGTCGAGCCCGCGGCCCGGTCCATCCGTCCCATGCTCGTGCCAGCCGTGGTCATGCCAGGGCCCGCGACCCCAGAGCGCCGCCCGCAGGAGCAGCACGAAGAACAGGATGAAGAGGATCGGGAAGATGGGCCCCACGAAGAACCAGGGAACGCCCCAGCCCCCGGCGAACCCGTAGCCCCGGGCATGGGTCGCCGCCGCGGATGCGCCGGTGCCGACACTGGCCACGCCCGCCGAGACACCGACCTGGTAGGCGACCACCGCGAGCGCACTCGCGGCAATCAGGACGAGGAGGAGCACGAGGACGCGCCCTCCGGACGATCTGGTCACGGTGACCTCCTGCAGGTGTAGGAGTCGCAAAGGTGCGAACGCCCCCACCGTGACCCCCGGGTGTGTCGCAAGAGTGGAGTCGCCGCGGAGGGATCGTGGTCCCACACCCGGCGCGGGTCGCCGCTCCGATCGGCCGGCTTCCCTCCTGCCACGACCTGGCGCCTCGGCCCGCTGAACACCAGGGCGCGCATCGAGCATCCGCCCCAGGCTCATAGTTGCTCCACAAGGCGCCGCCATCCTGACTCGTGACCGGCCAGCGTCCCAATCGGGTCGCGCACCCGGTGCATCCCCGCGAGGGCAGGCCGTGATGACTCCTGGAACGTACGCAACGCGCCCCTACCGCCGGTCGATCCTGCGAGGGGCCTCCGGCGGCCTTGCGCTGATCATCGCCCTGGCCTGCCTCGTCGCCAGCTTCCTCCACTTCGGCGCCACCCTGACGGTGGGATCGACGCGCATCGCCGAGCCGCCGGTCCTGGCCGCGGCCATCGTGGAGGGAACGATCGGGATCGCGATGAGCGTGGTCGCCGCCGTCATCGGCGCGCGGCG
>JAJYDP010000044.1 GCA_021777365.1 Chloroflexota bacterium
GGCCTTCGCCGCCTGGACGTCGTCGCACGCTGGCGAGTTCTTCGCCGTCGTGCTCGACGGGAGGGTCCTCGCGGCACCCTACGTGAAGACGCCGATCACAGATGGGCAGGGCACCCTGATCCTGTCGCAGGACGGCCTGTCGATCCGGGTGCCGGCCGTCGTCGCGATCCTGTCCTCGGGCCCGCTGCCCGACGCGTGGCGCCAGGGGCAGTGACCCGCGATCACGCGCCGTCCGCGGGCAGGTCCAGGTCGAACGCCCAGGGACCGGCGAGCCGCCGGGCGGGGCCCGGGAACGGGTCGAGGAACGCGTCGATGCGGAGGGTCAGGCGCCGGGCGGCAGGCGGAGGCGCGGGCGCGAACCGCAGCTCGATCCGGCCGACCGCGGGGTTCGGGCTGCCCGAGCCCTGGCCGGCAGACGTGTACGCCGTCCCCACGTCGTCGGTGACCGAGACCTCGAGGAAGTGGCCGATCGAGGCCGGCGGCCGGGCGCGCGCGACGAGGCTGCCGATCCCGCCGTCCGCTCGCAACTCGACCGCGTCGAGCTCGACCCGGACGTTCGCGGCCTCGACGGCGGTCCCGGACGTCAGCACGCCGCGGAGGTCGCTCGCGTCGATCGCGCCGACGGCCATCTGCGCTCGGCCGTGGCGCATGATCAGCTCATGGTCGGGCTCAGGGCCCCCCGGCCGTGTCCTGAGAAACGAGACCATGCCCGCGGGCGGGCGCGTGGTCACGGCGAGGACGATCACGAATCCGAGGACCAGCCCGACGAGCAGGCCGGCCCCGACGGGCACGCCGAGCCCGACGAGCATGAGTAGGGCCGCGGCGACGCCGACCACGAGCCCGACCAGTCCCGGCAGCCGGGACGAGACGTTCACGGCGCGAGTATGCGCCCGACCCTCCGGGCCGTCGCTTCGCCACTGCACCTCATCGTGGGCGTCGACCCGCAACTGGCCGTGGGTGCGCATGAGCGCTCGCTCCACTTCGGCTCGACAACGACGGGGGCTGGGGAGCCGATCGGGGCCTTGTCGTAGGACGTAGGTCGCCCGCACGCCCGCCCCGTGACCGCGTGCCGGACGCTACAAGCAACCGAACAAGCAACGTAGGCGCAGGTGCCTGCACCCTGCCGCACCCAATCTCACGCTCAGACGCCACGATCCGAGGTTCGGCAGACTGTTGGCTGGGGTTTTCAAGACCGCCGCATTCAACCGCTCTGCCACCTCTCCGTCGATCACGACGTGGCTGGCAGGCTGGCTCGCCCTGCCATCGTCGGTAGAGTAGCAGCCGTTCTGCCGCTCCCTCCGGGCGATCGCCTGCGACGGCCTCGAACGCGCCGATCTGCCGGTGGGCGGGCTCCCTGGGGCCGTCGACGGCCACGCCGCGCTGACTCGCGCGGGCGACTGCGATCGACCGGCTCCCGTCCGCCGTGGAGCGCCGCTCGAGACCCACTACCATGAGCCCGCCGATGCATGAGTGGTGGGACCGTGGTCGCGGGACGAGGCTCCGGCAAACCGCCGCCGTGAGCGGCGGCGTCGTCGCGGCCCTGGCACTCTCCACGGCCGCGATCGCGCTGCTGCACGGCGTGCTCGGCGTCCCGTACCCCGCGCCCGTGTACCTGCTGGCGGTGCTGGCGGTGGGCCTGACGTCCGGCACGATCCCGGCGGTCGCCACCTCCGTGGCGGCGTTCCTGCTCTACGACTTCCTCTTCGTCCAGCCCCTGTACACGCTGACGGTGGCGGATCCGCTGGAATGGCTCGACCTGGTGCTGTTCCTGGCGGTCGCCATCGCGATCGGCCGCCTTGCCGCGCTCGTGGCCGCCCGCGCGCAGGAGGCCCTGGAACGGGCCCGCGAGGCAGAGGCGCTGGTGGAGATCAGCCGCATCCTCGCGACCAGCGAGTCGGCGCAGGCCGCGGCGCCCGACGTGCTGGCCCGCCTGGTCGCGGCGACGGGCGTCGACCGGACCTGGATGGGCCTCGGGCCGAGCCCGGGCGACGAGCACGTCGTGGCGGACAGCGACCCGTCCGAGCCGCGACCCGGGGGCGTCTGGCAGGTGGTGCTCGAACGCCCGGCGCCGGGCGCCCTCCCGCGCTGGGTCCGCACGCATGCCCCGGGCCCGTCCCGCGGCGGCACCCGCGAGCCCGGCGTGACGCTGTACCGGGTCCCGATGGAGGTCGGTGGCGAGATCGCGGGGTCGCTGTGGGCCACGCGGGGCCGGGACCGCGACCTGCCGGGACGCTCCGAGACGCGCATCCTGTCGTCCGCGGCCGACCAGCTCGGCCAGGTCGCGCGGCGGGACCGGCTCGCCGCCGAGGCGACCGCGGCCGAGGTCGCCCGCCAGAGCGACCGCCTCAAGACGGCCCTCCTCGACTCGGTCTCCCACGACCTGCGGACCCCGCTGGCCACGATCCGCGCCTCGGCCGGCAGCCTCCTGGACCCGGAGATCGAGTGGTCGGCCGACGAGCAGCGCGCGGCCCTCCGCTCGATCGACGCGGAGGCCGAGCGCATGAACCGACTGGTGCGCAACCTGCTCGACCTGAGCCGCATCGAGGGCGGCGCGCTCCATCCGGACCTGGAGCCCCACGACGTGGACGACGTGGTCGCGAGCGCCGTCCAGCGCGCCCGGTCCGCCACCGACAAGCGCATCGAGGTGCGAACCGAGCCGGACCTGCCGCCGGCGATGGTGGATGACCTGTACCTGGATGAGATCCTGTCCAACCTGCTGGAGAACGCCGTCCGCCACGGCGGCGACCGGATCGTCGTGGGGGCGTCGACCGTCGGCGGCGGGGCGCAGATCGAGCTCATCGTCGAGGACGATGGGCCGGGCGTTCCCGACGCGGCGATGCCGCGCCTGTTCGACAAGTTCTTCCGGGTCGACCGCTCGGGGGCCGGACGCCGGGGCATGGGCGTGGGCCTCACCGTCGTGCAGGGGCTTGCGCGCGCCATGGGCGGCGACGTCACGGCCGGCCGGAGCGACCTCGGCGGGCTCGCCGTCGCCGTGCGGGTCCCCGCCGCGCCGGACGGGCTGCCGGCCGCGGCCGGGACGGCCCCGTGACCATGGCCGACGGAGGGCTGCGCCTCCTGGTCGTGGAGGACGACGAGGCGACCAGGCAGATCGTCGCCACCTTCCTGGAAAAGCACGGCCACCACGTGGACCAGGCCGGCGACGCGGCGGAGGCGCTCCGGCTGTGGGCGGCCCACCGCGCCGATCTCGTGCTCCTCGATCTCGGACTGCCCGACCTGGACGGGGTGGACGTCGTCCGGCGCATCCGCAGGGAGGCCACCACCCCGATCATCATCCTCTCCGCGCGGGGCGAGGAGCGGGACAAGGTGGCCGGGCTCGAGGCCGGCGCCGACGACTACCTCACCAAGCCATTCGGCATGGAGGAGCTCCACGCCCGGATGCGCGCCGTGCTGCGCCGCTCGGCGGGACCGGGGGCGGACGCCGAGGGGGTGCTGGTCCTCGGCCCCGTGTCACTCGACCCGGTGCGTCGGGAAGTCCGCGTGGGCGATCGGCCGGTCGATCTGACGGTGCGCGAGTACGAGCTCCTGAAGGTCCTCCTCTCGCAGCCGGGACGAGTCGTCACCCGCCAGCGCCTGCTGCGCAGCGTCTGGGGAGCCGCCTACGCAGAGGAGGCGCACTACCTGCACGTGTACGTGAGCCGAGTGCGCCGCAAGCTGGCGGATGCGGATCCCACCGGCGCCGCGGGCCGGATCATCGTGGCCGAGCCGGGGGTCGGCTACCGCGTGGTCGATCGCTGATCCCCGCCCCCGGCGTCCCCGGCGTCCCCGGCGGCGACCAGGTGGACTTCCACGCCCGGCGCCGCGCGCAAGAGCCGATCGGCGACGGAGCTCCGCAGGATCCGGTCCAGCACGGTGCGCTGCTCCTGGACGAGCACGACGTGGGCCACGCGGCGGGCACGGACGACCGCCGTCAGCCCGGCCACGAGGTCCTGGGCCTCCTGCCGCACCACTTCCGCGCCGAGGTCCACGGCGTAATCCACGTTCTGCTGCAGGTCCTGGAGCCGGTCGCGCGACATCCCCAGGGCCGGCGTCTCCACCGCCACGGCCAGGAGCGGCGCCCGCAGCGCGCCCGCCAGCGCCGCGGCCCGGCGCACCGCGTGGCGCGCGGCGGGCCGGGCGTCGAGCACGACCAGCACGCGCTCGCTCACGGCGGGCAGCCTGCGCAGGCCCCGCTCGGTGACGATCTCCTCCAGCTCCTCGTCCACCTGCCCGGCCACGAACCGGAGGCTGAGATCCCGGAGCGCCGTCAGGTTCGGCTCCGTGAAGAATCGCTCGAGGGCGATCGCGGCCCGATCCGGCGGGTAGACGTTGCCGTGGCGCATCCGCTGGCGCAGGGCGTGCGGGCTCATGTCGACCAGCTCGATCTCGTCCGCGGCGCGGACGACGTCATCCGGCACGCGCTCGCGGACCGGCACGCCGAGGATCGTCTGCACCGCATCGGCGAGCGAGTCGATGTGCTGGACGTTGCAGGTGCTGATGACGTGGATCCCGGCGTCCAGGATCAGCTCGACGTCCTGCCAGCGCTTCTCGCGGGGGGACCCGGGCACGTTGGTGTGGGCGAGCTCGTCCACCAGCGCGATGGCCGGGTGGCGGGCGATCACGGCGTCGGTGTCCATCTCCTCGACCACGACCCCGCGGTACTCGATCCGCGCCCGGGGCACGATCTCGAGACCGTCCAGCAGCGCCGCCGTGTTGCGCCGCCCGTACGTCTCGACGAACCCGACCACGACGTCGGCGCCCCGATCGTGCCGGCGATGCGCCTCCTCCAGCATCCTGTACGTCTTGCCGACGCCGGGCGCCATGCCGAGGTAGACCCGCAGCCGTCCGCGCCCCTCGGGCTGGTCCGCGCGGACGCGCGCCAGCATCTCGTCCCCGGTCGGGCGCTCCTCGTCGATCCGATCGTCCATCCCGGTCCGCGTCCTTCCGTCCGATCCGTCCAGGCCCATCATCTCAGGCGCCGGGCTTCAGCAGCCCGTCGAGATCCAGGTTGAGGAGCAGCACGTTCACGTGTGCCGCCCCGAGGAAGCCCAGCATGGGCCCCGAGGTGTGCTTCGCGACCAGCGCCTGGACGGCCGCCACCGTCATCCCGCGGGCCCGGGCCACGCGCGGCACCTGGTAGGCGGCCGCCGCGGGGCTGATGTCCGGGTCGAGCCCCGACGCCGAGGCGGTCACCAGGTCGACGGGGATCGGCGCGTTGCCGTTCGCCCTGCGCAGCGCGTCCACGCGCTGGACCACCTCGTCGATGAGCTGGCGGCTGGTCGGCCCGAGGTTGGAGCCACCGGAACCGGCGGCGTCGTAGCCGCCGGGGTTGGACGGCGTGACGCCCGCGGCCGAGGGGCGGCCCCAGAAGTACTGCGGTTCGTCGAAGTACTGGCCGATCAGCGACGAGCCGACGGTCTTCCCGTCGACCACGATGAAGGAGCCGTTGGCCTGGGCCGGAAACGCCACCTGCGCCACCGCCGTGACCGCGGCCGGGTAGACGAGCCCCGTGATGATCGTGAGGACGGCCAGCAGGGCGATCGCCGGCCAGAGCTGGTTCCGGAGGAAGGCACGCATCGCGGCCGCTCCCTACGCGAGGTGGATCGACGCGACGATCACGTCGATCAGCTTGATGCCGAGGAAGGGCGTGATGATCCCGCCCACGCCGTAGATCAGCAGGTTGCGGCGGAGCAGCTGGGCGGCCGGGGCGGCCCGGTAGGCCACCCCCCGGATCGAGAGGGGCACCAGGGCGATGATGATCAGGGCATTGAAGATGACCGCCGAGAGGATCGCGCTCTCCGGCGTGGTGAGCCCCATGATGTTGAGCGCGTTCAGCTGCGGGTAGGCCACGCTGAACATCGCGGGCAGGATCGCGAAGTACTTCGCCACGTCGTTGGCGATGCTGAAGGTCGTGATGGCGCCCCGGGTGATCAGCAGCTGCTTGCCGATCGCGATGACCTCGATCAGCTTCGTCGGATCCGAGTCGAGGTCGACCATGTTGGCCGCCTCCTTGCACGCCGAGGTGCCGCTGTTCATGGCGAGGCCAACGTCGGCCTGGGCGACCGCGGGCGCGTCGTTGGTCCCGTCGCCCGTCATCGCGACCAGGTGCCCCTCGGCCTGCTCGCGCCGGATCCGGTCGATCTTGTCCTCGGGTCTGGCCTGGGCCATGAAGTCGTCCACGCCGGCCTCGGCGGCGATCGACCGCGCCGTGAGCGGGTTGTCGCCCGTCACCATCACGGTCTGGATCCCCATGCGGCGCAGCTCCTCGAACCGCTCGCGCAGACCGGGCTTGACGGTGTCCTTCAGCTCGATCACGCCCAGGGCCCGCCCGTCGCGACGGATCGCCAGCGGCGTCGCCCCCTGCGAGGCGATCTCGTCGCCGATCGCGGTGAGCTCGGCGGGCGGATCTCCATCGAGCGCAGCCTGGATGGCGTCCACCGCGCCTTTCAGGATCACGCTGCCGTCGCGCAGGATCACGCCGCTCGTCCTGGACGCGGCAGAGAACGGGACGACCTCGGCCACGTCCTCGCGTCCGGGTGCGGGATCCGCCGCTGCGCCCGCTCCGCCCGTTGCCGCCGTCCTCGTGCCGGCGTCACCGGAGGCCTCGCCGGCCACCACGCCGGAGCCGCGTCCCCTGCCGTCCAGCTCCGCGAGCCGCTGCCGGCAGAGCGCCACGACGGAGCGTCCCTCCGGCGTGTCGTCGTCGAGCGAGGTGAGGAGCGCGGCCTCCAGGGCCTCCCGCTCGGCGACCCCGGGCATGGGCACGATCCGGGAGGCGAGCCGGTTGCCGAACGTGATGGTGCCGGTCTTGTCGAGCAGGAGCACGTCCACGTCGCCCGCCGCCTCCACGGCCCGGCCGCTCATGGCGAGCACGTTGAAGCGCGCCACGCGATCCATGCCGGCGATGCCGATGGCCGAGAGCAGGCCCCCGATGGTGGTCGGGATGAGGCAGACGAGGAGGGCGGCCAGCACCACCAGGCCCAGCGTCGCGTGCGCGTACAGCCCGAACGGCCGCAGGGTCGCGGTGGCCAGCAGGAAGACGATCGTGAGCCCGGACAGGAGGATGAAGAGCGCAATCTCGTTGGGCGTCCGCTGGCGCTTCGCGCCCTCCACCAGGGCGATCATCCGGTCCAGGAACGTCTCGCCCGGGTTGGCGGTGACGCGGATGGTCAGCGAGTCGCTGGTGATGGTGGTGCCGCCGGTCACGGAGCTGCGGATGTCGGTGCCGGGCTCCTTGAGCACCGGCGCGGACTCGCCGGTGATGACCGCCTCGTTGACGTAGGCGACGCCCTCGATCACGTCGCCGTCGCCGGGGATCGTCTCGCCCTCGGAGACCACGATCACGTCGCCGGAGCGGAGCGCGGACGACCCGACGTCCTCGGTCGTGCCATCGGGGAGCCGGCGATGCGCGATCGTCTCGGAACGGGTCTTGCGCAGGGTGGCGGCCTGCGCCTTGCCGCGCGCCTCGGCGAGCGCCTCCGCGTAGGTCGCGAAGTAGACGGTGAGCCAGAGCCAGACGGCGACCTGGAACTCGAACCCCGGCGACCGGCCGACCTCGCCCGGTGTGCCGTGGGTGAGGCCCGCCACGTCGCCGAGCCAGACCAGGGTCACCAGCGCCGCCGTCACCTCCACCACGAACATGACGGGGTTGCGGATCATCTCGCGGGGATCGAACTTGCGCAGCGCGGGCACCAGCGAGGCACGCAGCAGGACCGGGTCGAAGACCCCCCGCGGCGTGCGCGGAGCGCCCGGCTTCCCGGCCTGCGATTCGCGCCGGGCCCGCTGGAAGCGTCGGCTGCCGGCCCGCGTGTCGACGACGGAGTGCGCGACGGGTCCGCGCCGGTCGGCCAGTGTCTGCGAGGTCATGGCTCAGAAGACCTTTCCGGCGTGCATCAGGAACTCCTCGACGATCGGCCCGAGCGAGAGCGCCGGGAAGAAGGTGAGCGCGCCGACGATCACGAGGACGCCGATCAGGAGACCCACCCACAGCGCCCCCGTGGTGGGGAACGTGCCCAGCGACGGTGCCACGGCCCGCTTGCCGGCCATGGAGCCGGCGATGGCGAGTGCCGGGACGATCTCCGCGAAGCGCCCGATCAGCATCGCGAACGCCCCCGCGATGTTGTAGAAGGGCGTGTTCCCGTTCAGGCCGGCGAACGCCGATCCGTTGTTGCCGGTCATGCTGGAGAACGCGTACAGGATCTCGGTGAAGCCGTGCGGCCCGGCGTTGGCGACGCTGGAGGTCCCGGCCGGCGTGGCGGCCGCGATCGCGGTGAGGACCAGGATGCTGGCGGCCATGGCCAGCACGGCCAGCATCGCCATCTTCACCTCGAACGACTCGATCTTCTTGCCGAGGTACTCGGGGGTCCGGCCCACCATGAGCCCGGCGATGAAGACGGCCAGGATCGCGCCGAAGACCAGGTGGCCATAGAGGCCGGCCCCGATCCCGCCGGGCGCGACCTCCCCCAGCTCGATGAGGAAGAGCGACACGAGCCCGCCGAGCGGCAGGAAGCTGTCCTGCATGGCGTTGACCGCGCCCGTGCTGGTGCCCGTGGTCACGACCGAGAAGAGCGCGCTCGTCTGGGCCCCGAACCGGACCTCCTTGCCCTCCATGTTGCCGAGGGCCGTGCTGACCTGGCTCGGGAAGAGCGGGTTGGCCCGGATCTCGCTCGCCGTCGACACCGCCACGGCGACCACGAGGATGACCATCATCGCGGCGAAGAGCGCCCAGCCCTGCCGCTCGTCCCGCGCCATCCGCCCGAAGGTGTTGGTGAGGGCGAAGGGGATCAGCAGGATCAGGAACATCTCGATCCAGTTCGTCAGGCCGTTGGGGTTCTCGAACGGGTGGGCCGAGTTCGCGTTGAAGAAGCCGCCCCCGTTGTTGCCGAGCTCCTTGATCGCCTCCTGCGAGGCCACCGGCCCGACCGGGATCGTCTGGGTGCCACCCTGGAGGGTGTGCACCAGGGCCGCCGGGTTGAACGACTGGACGACGCCCTGCGAGACCAGCACGATCGCGGCCACGAACGCGATGGGGACCAGGATGTAGAGCGTGGTCCGCGTGACGTCCACCCAGAAGTTGCCGATGGTGCGGATGCCACGCCGGGTCAGGCCCCGCACCAGGGCGATGGCCACCGCGAGGCCCATCGCCGCGGAGGTGAAATTGCGCACGGCGAGCCCCGCCATCTGGGTCAGGTCGCTCATGGCGGTCTCGCCGGCGTAGTTCTGCCAGTTGGTGTTCGTCTCGAAGCTGACCGCGGTGTTGAACGCCAGGTTGGGGGCCACGGGGCCCGCCCCGCCCGGGTTCAGGGGCAACAGGCCCTGGATGCGCTGCTGGAGGTACAGCACGAGGATCCCGACGAACGCGAAGACGAGCACGGAGATCGCGTACGAGGTCCACGGCTGCTCCCTGCTCTCGTCCACGCCGAGCACCCGGTAGATGCCGCGTTCCACGGGGCGGACGACGGGCGTCAGGAAGGTCCGCTCGCCCGCCATCACGCGCTGGATGTACCCGCCGAACGGGCGCGTCGCCAGGACGATCGCAGCGAGCAGCGCCAGGCCCTGGACGAGGGCCTCCAGGTTGGTCACGGATCCCTCTTCTAGAACTTCTCGGGGCGGAGCAGGGCGTAGAGCAGGTAGAGGGCGAGGGCGAGCACGATGACGCCGCCGACCAGGTCCTGAAGCGTCATCCCATGAGCCTCCGGCACAGCCAGACGAATCCCGCGAACGCGAATCCCCACGCGGCCACGAGCACGAGCATCGCCAGGTCAGAGAGCATCGGGCTCCTCCTCCACCCACGCCGCGCCGCGGCCGTGGCGGGTCGTCCGTTCGATGGTGGCGACGAGCGTCTCCAGCGCGAACGGTTTCGGCAGGTAGCCGGCGATCCGGAACTCGCGCAGCCGGGCCGCGGGCACGTGGGTGGCGGTGACCACCACCACGGGTGGGTCGCCGGCCGCCCGGAGTGCCTCCCCGCGCAGCAGCGACCAGCCGCTGTCGCCCGGCAGGTTGATGTCCAGGATCACGAGCACCGGCCGGTAGCCACCGGCCAGGGCCGCCTCGGCATCCTCGGCCGAGGGCTCGATGCGGACGTCCGCCCCCCGGGCGCGCAGGTAGCGCCGGATCGCCGCCGCGAACGGTTCGTCGTCCTCGACCAGCAGGATCCGCGTGGCATCGGGGTCAGCCATCGATCCGCTGCGCGGTGATGTCGCAGCCCGCGTCGTCGGGCCACCACGAGGGCACCAGGACGACGCCGACGGCGCCCGCCTCGTCGCTCAGTCGCGCCAGCAGCTGCTCGCCGAAGGCCAGTCCCGAGACGGCCACCCTGCTCGCCGCGCCCCGCGCAACCAGCGCGATGGCCGCGCGGACGTCGTCGGTCTCGCTTCGGAGGCGCGCCTCGGTGGCGTCCGTGTCCAGAGCGGCGCCGGGTGCCCGACGCACGCCGTTGTCTGCCCCGCGGTACCGGTCCATGCCCCGAGCCTGCGCCGGGGCGCCAAGAGGCAACCGGGTCGCGGACCCGCGGGATCGCTCAACAGGGGCTCAACACGGTCCCGACGCTCCCGCGGGGGAACGACCCGGTCAGGCAGCCGGGGCGGATGCCGGCCGCGCCGCCGGGACGTCGTGGCCCGCGGGTCAGGCGCCCAGCAGCTTGAACGCCAGGCGGTGGCCCCTCGACTTGTCAAGGACCAGCGCGAACCAGAGGGCCGCCAGCGCATCGACGAGATCGGCGCGTTCGGGTCCTCCGACCCAGACCGGCCGCAGGCCAACGTCCTCGATCAGGCCCGCGACGGTCGCGCGCCCTGCGCCGTCGGGACCCGCGAAGAAGAGATCGACCACGGTGTCCTCGACGATCGGATCGGCGAGGATCTCCCAGCCGAAGGCATTGAAGGCGCGGTAGACAAACGCCGTCGGGCACGTCCTCGTGATCACGTCGAAGCTGTGCGCGGGCCCGGCGTCCCCGAGCTGGTTCGTCGCGTCGATGACGATCCGGCCGCGCAGGTGGCCCTGGAGGCCGGCCATCGCGGACGGCATGGCGCTCCCCGGGATGGCGAACACCACCACCTCGCCGGCGGAGGCGGCCTCGCGGACGGGGGCCGCGGTGCAGCGCCGCCCGAGTTCCGACACGAGCGCGCTCGCGCGCGGCCCCGCCGGATCCCGCACGCCGAGGATGACCCGGTGCCCCGCCGCGACCCACTTGCGGGCCAGAGTCCCCCCGATGTTTCCGGCACCGATGACGGCGATCGTGGACGACGGCACGGACCCCTCCTTTGTCCCGGCTCCGAAGGATGTCCGGCAACTATGCCACGGCCCGCCCGCGGTGCGATTCCAGACTCCTGCCCGCGCGGTGCAGCACGTCCGTGACCGTCACGCGGTCATGGGCGGATGTCCTCGGATCCGCCCGACCAGCCGCCGCGCACGGCTGAGGGCGCGGCGGTGTTCCCGCCCACTGAGCGCACGGTCGCCGTACCGGGCGAGCTCGAAGTCGGCGGCCAGGAGCCCGAGCGTCGCGCCGGGGAACCCGAGCCCCCGAAGGCGTCCGGCGTGGCCGGCCGGCGATTCGGACGGTCGGCGCCGCAGCTCGGGGTGGCGCTCCAGCGCGCGGAGCACGGCGAGATAGGCCGACGGAGCGTCCGCAGGCGCCCGGCCGCCGGGCCGACCCAGGCGCGGGCGCAGGCCGGGCAGCCGGAGCCCCAGAGAAACGTGGGGAACCACGAAGTGGCGGTCCTCGGGCGTGCGCTCCGGCTTCCACGGGCGCGGCGACGCGAAGACGTGCCGGTACCGGACCAGCGCCACGAGCACGACCAGCGCACCGAGCACCACCGCGGCGATCACGACCGGCGACGGGCCCCCGGGTGCCGCCGACCCTGCGGCCAGTTCCGGCCGAGTCGCCGCCGGAACGGGTGCCGCGCCGCCGGGGTGCGGCAGCGCCGGCAGTGAGCCGACCAGCCCCGCCGCCGCCGACCAGACCGGCGCGACGAGCGGGGCGAGCAGTGCGGCCCCGGCGGCCAGGGCTCCGGCGAGCGGCCCCAGCACGGCGGAGAGGAGCGCCTCCAGCGGCGCGCCGAGCATCAGCGCCGCGACCACCGCGAGCCCGCCCGTGAGCGCGGTCACGCCGAGCACGAGCCACGTCCACGCGCGTCCGCCACTCGACTCGTGCGGCGCGATGCCCAGCGCACGGAGCCGGCCGAACCCGATCGCGAGGAGACTGCTCGCCACGAACAGCAGCGAGCCGAGGAGGGCGGGAACGGCGAACCGGAGGTCGGCGGAGCCGACGTGGAGGAGCCACGGAACCGCCAGCGCCGGCGACCCGGCCGCCAGCAGGGCACCGACCACCCGGTCGTCGTCCGCGGCCTCGCGGTGTGCGGCCCCCCGCAGCACGGCGACGCCCAGCAGCCACCCCGGGACGTGCCGGGCGACCGCGGCCACCTGGCCGGCCGCACCACCCGCGAAGGTCGCCGCGGCGCCGGGCCCGGCGGTCCCGCCGGCACCGATGGTCCCGCCGACGGAACCGCCGCTCGCCGCCAGCGGTCCACCCGCGGCGATCGCCGCCCGCACCGACGGGTCCGCGAGCCATCCGGCGAAGCCAGCGAGCAGGGCGACGGCAAGGATCCCGGCGCGCGAGCGGCGCCCCGGAGAGGAGCGCCGGACCAGCGCGAGCCCGAGCCCCGCGGCCAGGGCGAACTCCGCCAGGCCGAGGCGGGAGCCGGCGGAGCCGCTCACCGCGAACGTGACGTACACCACCCAGAGGAGCGACCCCTCGGCGAGCGCGTCCAGGGCGGCCGGGAGCAGGTCAGCCCGCGAGAACCAGCGCATCGCTCGTCTTCCAGTCAGGGGAGAGCGTCGCCACCCGCCCGGCCAGCCCGGCAGCCCGGACGCGAGCGGCGGCCATCCCCGCGTGCGGCCCGAGCGCCAGGAAATCGACCGGATAGCCGGAGGCCTCCATGCGTCGCAGGACCGGCACCAGCGGCCCCGGGTCGCGGCTGCTCACGACCAGCACGGTGGTGCCCTGGACGAGCCGCTGGGGCAGCGCCGAGAGCACCAGCTCGAAGGGCGCGGACGGTGTCTGGCTGAGGCGACCCAGCACGTCGGCGATGCGGGCCAGCTGGTCCTGCCCTCCCGCCGCGGGCAGGTAGACCGTCCGTTCGGTGGTGCGCGTGTACGCCGCCGCGGTGAAGCCCACGGCGGCGCCCTCCTCGATCGCCTGGCGCGCCAGCGACGCGGCCGCCACGATCAGGCCTTCCAGGAGCGGCTCGTCGAAGTGGAGCGCCCAGTGCGGTCCGGGCACCGTCTGGACGTCCAGCGCGACCAGGACGTCCCGTGCCCGCGACGGATCGAAGCGCTTGGTCACCGGCACGCCGAGCCGCGCGGTCGCGCGCCAGTGCACGCGCCGCTGCGAGTCGCCCGGCTGGTACGGGCGCACCCCGGCGAAGAGCGACGGGTCCTCGTACAGACTCTGGCGGGCGCGGAGCGTCCCCAGCGAGATCTGCTCGGACCTCTCGTGACGGACCGGGACGCTGCGCGGCCGCACGATGTACGTCGCGCGGTCGGCATGCTCCTCACTCGCCGCGCCTCGCCCGAAGAGATCGGCCACCGTCATCCGCACCGGCCCGAGCTCGTAGGTGCCGCGGTGGTCGGCCGCGATCGAGAGGTGCCGGACCACTCGCTCGAACCACCCCACCGTCCAGACGTGGTGGAGCACCGCGAGGCCGGGGCGCTCGCTCAGCTCGAGAGCGCCCCCGCGGAGGGCCGCCCCCTCGGTGACGTAGTCGTCGACCGCCAGCCACGCGAGGGGCAGGGGCTTGTCGTTCCAGACGGCCACGTCCAGCGGGATCTCGTCTCCCCACACGGCCCGGTCGCGCGCGAGTGTCCGCTCGTAGCGCAGGCGCCGCAGGCCGTGACGGCTCCACAGCTCGGTCAGCAGCGACGCCAGGCCGAGCAGGACGCCGGCGATCGCCAGACCGGGGATCCCGGCGAGCGCTCCGCCGACGACGAGCGCGAGCGCGAGGAGCCCGCGTGCCCGGCTCACTGATCGGCGACGGGGGCCGGCACGCCGCCCAGCACGTCCTCGAGGACCCCGTCCATCGAGGCGCCCCGCAGCTGCCGGTCGACGTCCAGGCGCAGGCGGTGCGCCAGCACCGGCCGCGCCACTGCCGCGACGTCGTCGGGGAGGACGAAACCGCGGCCGTCGAGCGCTGCCCAGGCCTGACTGGCCCGGAAGAGTGCCAAGCTGGCCCGCGGGCTGCCGCCCAGGCGCAGGTCACCGTGGGTGCGCGTGACCCGCACCAGGTCCACCAGGTAGCCTTCGACCGCCTCGCTGACGTGGACCTCGCTGACCGCCGCCCGCAGGGACGC
>JAJYDP010000045.1 GCA_021777365.1 Chloroflexota bacterium
GATTCGCGGGCCGGCAGGCCGACATACGCCGGTCCCTCCGGCGTCACCAGCACCGAGACGTCGTCGGCTTCTCCGCCCAGCTCGAACCGCCGCCGCAGCTCGTGCAGGGGGACGTACGGGCGCGACTTGATGAAGCGGCGCAGCTGCGCCGCCGTGCAGCCCCGCACCTCCGGTTCGGGCCGGGCAGTGCCGGCCACCGGTTCGCCGGCGGCGTCCGCGGGGGCCGCCTGCGCCTCCGGACCGGAGTGGGTCGGCTGCTCGATCGGCGCTGACGGCGGCCGCAGGTCGTTCACGGTCCCTCAGATCCCTCGCACGACGAGCAGCTCGCGGGTCACCCCGTTGAGCACGTCCGGGCCGGACTCTCCGCAGACCACGATGTCCTCGATGCGGGCCCCGTGGCGCCCCTCGAGGTAGATGCCGGGCTCGACGCTGAACGCGTTGCCCGCCTGCAGCGGCTCACGGTTGCCGGCCACCAGGTACGGATCCTCGTGGCCCTCGAGACCGATCCCGTGGCCGATGCGGTGCATGAAGTTCGGTCCGAAGCCTGCGATGTCGATGACCGCACGGCCGATGGCGTCGATCTGCTCGGCCGGCACGCCCGGGCGGACGGCCGCCGTGGCCGCGGCCTGCGCCTCGCGCAGCACCTCGTACAGGTGCCGGTACGCCGCGTCCGGTCCCCGGTCCTCCTCGCCGGTCACCCACAGAGTCCGCGTGGTATCCGACCCGTACCCCCCGAAGGCCCCGCCGATGTCCAGGACGACCGGCTCACCGGCCTGGATGCGCCGCTCGGTCGCGTCGTGGTGTGGCGACGCGGAGTTGGGCCCGCTGCCCACGATGGCGAACTCCGCCGTCTCGTGCCCCTCGTCCAGCAGCCGTTCCCGCACCTCGCGGGCCACGTCGTGCTCGGACCGACCGACCAGGGATCCGCCGGCGATCGCCAGCACGACCCGATCCGCGGCACGGGCGGCGGCACGCAGGAGGGCGATCTCCTCCGCGTCCTTGACCATCCGGAGGGGGCGCAGCACGTCCGAGGCGAGCCCGAACGGCACCCGCGGGAAGACACCCTGCAGGCGCAGCACGAAGGTCGCCCACAACCGGTCCGAGACGAGGAGCCTGGCCCCGCCGGATTCCGTCGCCCCCACCCGACCTTCGGCGCCGCCCACGAGGCCGGGCACCAGGGCGACCGGCTCCTCGGTCTCCTCCCAGGTGACGACGCGGACCGCGCCCGCGCCGACCGCCGGGACCAGCGATGCCCGCGGCGCCTCGAGGCGTGGCACCACCAGCGACGGATCGCCCTCGCGCGGGATCACCAGCATGGTGAGCCGCTCCAGGTTCATCGCGTCGTACCCGGTGAGCCAGCGCAGGTCGGCGCCGACACCCACCAGCAGGGCGGCATCACCCGCGTCCCGCAGTGCCTCGCGCGCCGCTCCGATCCGTGATCCGTACCTCGCCGCCGGGATTCCCGTCGGCCGATCCATCGTCGTGCTCATGTCCTCGCTTCCGCCCCCGGGTGCGTCGCCGCGGCCGGGGCGGCCGACGGCTCCACCGGCCCCGCGCTCCCACTGGGCAACACGGCTACCCAGCCGCCCAGCACGCGCGGGCCGGCCGAGAAGAGCCGACCGTACGCGAACACCTCGGCCGCGCCCGCCGTCCGTGCCGCCTCGCGGGCCTCGCGATCGTCGTGCTGGCCCACCGCGACCACGGGGACCCCCGCGGACGCGGCGCGCCGTACGGCGTCGATCCCGTCATAAGCGCGGCTCGTCAGGTCGACGACCACGCCGTTCGGGCGCCCGGCGAGGGCCGGGCCCGGGTGCTGCAGAGAACGCTCCAGCGCCGCCGTGCTCCGCAGGAGCAGCGGACGACCGCCTGCGTCCCGGACGAGGCGGTCCAGCCGGGTCGCCCAGATCAGGTCGTCGGCCAGGATCGCGACGACCGGCCCGTCGGTCGACGGATCGTCGGCGAACGGGGCGCCGACGGGCCCCCCGGAGACCAACGGTCAGGCCGCCGCGTGCTGCGAGGCCACCTCGATGGCGGCGGTGGGCCGGGCTCCGGACATGACGGCCTCCGCGTACCGGCCGGCGAACCGCCCTGCGGCCTCCTCGGGCACGATGTGGCGGATCTGGTCCGGGGTCAGGTCGTACCCGTAGCGAACCGCTCCGATGTTCTCCTCGCGGTACTTCGTGGGGAGCGCCGAGGCGAGCGCCGCCTCGTCGAAGGAGACACCCGAGAGCCGGAGCAGGCGCCCGAGGGCGATCATGTTGCCGAACAGGTCGCGCCCGAAGTGCTTGACCCCCAGCTCGAGGAAGGGGATCTCCTCCGCCTCCTCACCGGGCTTCGCCAGCCCCAGGTCGCAGACCACGTACCGGCTGTCCAGGTGGTTCGGGCCACGATCCGCCAGGCGGAGCGTGACGTCCGCGTGCTCCACCACCGGGTTGGAGATCGGTTCGTCGGCGTACTTCAGGAACGCCTCGCTCATCCCCCCGCGGACGCTCGAGTCGTAGTCGTAGAGGAGCGTCACCTCGTAGCCCATCGCGCCGAGCAGGGTCGCCATCGTGTTGCCGATGACGCGCACACCCTGCCCGCCGACGCCGTCGATGGCGATCGCGTGCTCGGTCATGCCTCGCCGCTCCCGTTCCCCGAGCGGGCCCCTGCGGGCACCGGCTCGGCCGTGGCCGGCGTGCCCTTGACGATCCCGAGCTGGTGGTTGGCCAGCTGCGTGGATCCTGGCGGCGCCTGCCGGTACTCCTTCTTGTAGTAGTTGAGCATCTCGTTCGCGCTCGGGAACCCGATCCGGCGACCGTTGTTCTCGATGCACTGGCTGGTGATGTCGACGAAGGCGAACCCGGGCCACTCGACGGCCTCCTTGATCGCCTTGCGCAGCTGGCCCTGGTGATAGACCGTCGTCTTCGCGTAGAAGGCGTTGGCGTTGGTGTTCACCAGACCCTGCAGGTTCACCGGACTGAAGGTGGCGCCGGCCGGGGACGAGACGGTCCTGGTGCCGACGGGCGTGGTGGGCCCCGTCTGGCCGCCGGTGAGGCCGTAGATCTCGTTGTTGTTGCAGAGCACGGTGATCCGCGGGTTGCGGCGGATCGCGTGGAGGAGGTGGTTCCCGCCGATCGAGGTCAGGTCGCCGTCGCCGGAGACGACGATGACGTTGAGCTCGGGGCGGACGGTGGCGATCGCCTCCGCGACCGGGAGGGTGCGGCCGTGCAGCGTGTAGACCGAGTCGAACTGCATGTAGGCGCCCATGCGCCCCGTGCACCCGATCCCCGTCACGATCACGGTGTTCGACTTGTCCAGGCCCAGGTCGTCCATCACCATGGCCAGCTGGGTCATGATGAGGCCGATCCCACAGCCCGGGCACCAGATGGTGGGGAAGAGATCGGTCTTGATCTTGTCCTTGTACGACATCTGCGGTGCGGACCTCGGTTCTGGGGGCTGCCCGTGCGTGCTCAGGAGGCGGCCGTCTCGGCGAGCTCGCGCGGGAGCAGACCGATCCGGTCCAGCCCCTCGCGGACCGCCTCGAGGCTCATGCGGCCGCCGAGCAGCGGCACGCGGTACACGTCGCGGTAGAGCACCCGCTCGACGACGCTGGCGTACTGCCCGTCGCTCCCCTCGATCACCACCAGGCGCTTGTAGCGCGCGGCGATCTCGCGGAGCTCGTCCTGGAGGACGGGCCAGATCCGGATCGGCCGGAAGAGCGCGAAGTAGGGCGCCAGTGGCTGCGCGATCCGCGTGGTGATCCCGAACGCGATCACCAGTGTGTCCGAGTCCCGGTTCCAGCCGTGCTCGTAGAAGGCGTACCGGTCGGCCACTTCGAGGCGGAGGGCCTTGGACTCCTCGTACTGCCGGATGAACTCGTCGCCGTCCGCGGTCGCCGGTTCGCCGTCCGGGTAGGTGGCCACGCCGCTGAAGAGCCGCGTGTGGCCCGAGGCGAGCGGCTCGAGCGTGCGCGGGACGACCGGCACGTCGACGGCGTCGAGGTCGACCACCTCATTCAGGTGGCCGAGGAACGCGTCCGTGAGGAGGACCACCGGGGATTCGCTCTCCTCCGCGCAGTTGAACGCGTGGATCGTGTACTCGTAGCACTCCGCCACGGTCGACGGGTAGAAGACGATGCTGGTGTAGTCACCCGACGACCCGTAGCGCGTCTGCAGGATGTCGCCCTGGCCCGGCATGGTCGGCATGCCGGTGGCGGGTCCCACGCGCTGGACGTCCACGAAGACCGTCGGCACGCGGAGCTTGTGCGCGTAGCCGACCGCCTCCTGCATCAGGCTGAACCCGGGGCCGGACGTGGCGGTGAAGGACTTGGCGCCGGCGAGGCTGGCGCCGATGATGGCGTTGGCACTCGCGATCTCGTCCTCCGCCTGGAGGAACCTGAATTCCGGATGGCTCGCCGCGTAGACGGACGAGGCCATCAGGATCTCGCTGCTCGGACTGATCGGGTAGCCCGCGAAGTAGGTGGCACCCGCCTTCACTGCTCCCAGGAGCACCGCTTCGTTGCCCTGGAGGAGCCGCTTGGCCATGTCTCGTTCCGCCTCCTAAGTCGGGTTGGCCCGGTCGACGTCCGGGGCGCTCTCGACGTCCGTGATGCCACGGCTGGGATCGGTGCCGGCCACGGCAGGTCCACGGGCGGTGTCCGGCGGACCGGCCCGGCCCGGAACGCGGGCCCGGCCGCGCGTTTCCTCGTGAGACGCGGCGACGGTCTCCGCCGCCCCCGGGATCCGCGCGGGGATCACCTCGATCGCGAGATCAGGGCAGTACCGCTCGCAGATGCCGCAGCGGATGCAGTCCTCGGCCTCGATGATCGCGTCGTGCGTCAGGACCAGCGAATCCTTCGGGCAGATCTCGACGCAGATGTTGCACCGCTTGCACCATTCGTCGACCCACCGGATGTTGACGTAGTCGACGACGGTGGGAGCCCGTCGGACTCGCTGCGTCGTGGGGGGGTACAGCGTAGCCGTCGCAGAAGTCCTCGCTGACGTCCGCCGACCGCACGCGCGTGTCGGTCGGAACCCACAGAGTCTACCCATTTCGATCCGACCGGGTGTGGCCCGAGTGATCGACGCGGGGCATTCGGCCCTGGAGGAGTGCGACCGACGCCCTCTCCCGTTCGGTCCGCTCGGCCGTGCGGAGGTTGGGCCGGGCGGCGGGCCCGCGCCCGTCGCGAACGTGCCTCGCGACCGCGGTGCGGCTGCTAGGCTCGCCCGATGCGTCGGCACCGCCTGGTTGGGATCGCCCTGGTCGTCGCGTCGGCATGCGGGTACGGATCCGGCCCGCTGCTGGCCAAGGGCGTGTACGCGGCGGGCACCGACTGGCTGACGCTCCTGGTCTGGCGCTTCACGCTGGGCGCCGCGCTGACGCTGGCGTGGATCGCCATGCAGCCGGCCAGCCGCGCGGCCCTGCGCCGGATGTCGCGCCGCCAGGTCGCCGTCTTCCTCGGCCTGGGCATGGTCTTCTCCGGCAATGCGGCCACCTACTACGCGGCCGTCCAGTACGCGCCGGTCAGCCTCGTCGCGCTGCTGCTCTACGTCTACCCCGCCCTGGTCGCCGTCCTCGCCATGCGCTTCGGCCAGTCGTTCGAGGGACGTCGCCCCTGGATCGCCCTGGGGATCGCCACGTTCGGTGCGGCCCTGACGATCGGGGGGATCGAGTCCGGCACGAGCCCCCTGGGCGTCACCCTGGCCGTGGCCTCGCCGCTGATCTACAGCGGGTACATCGTGCTCTCCGCCAGGGTCGCCGGCGAGCGGCGGGGGTCCATCCCCGAACCCCGCCGGTCCGCGGTCGGCAGCGACCCGGACACGTCCGCCCGGGAAGGCGACGTGCCACCGCTGGTTGCGGCGGCACTGATGATCGTGGGCACGTGGCTGGTGCTGGTGGTGATCGCCGCCGCCGTCCGGGAGCCGGCCCTCCCCTGGCAGATCCCGGCCCGGTCGTGGCCCGGGCTGGTGGGGATCGCCATCCTCTCCACCGCGGTCGCGATCCAGGCCTTCTACGCAGGGGTGAGCCGGATCGGTGCCGCCCACGCCGCGCTGGTGAGCACCATGGAGCCGGTCTTCGCCATCACCCTGGCGGTGCTGGTGCTGGGCGAGCGCCTGGACACCCTGCAGATGGTCGGGGCCGCCTTCGTGGTGGTGGCGGTGGTGCTGGCACAGACGGGACGGGGCGTCGCGGCCCGGGTCGCGGTCGCCCGCGAGGCCTGACGGCACGGCGCACGCCGCCGGATCGCGGTACCGTGATCGGGCGGCGCCTCGCCACGTTCGTCGTCCCGCCACATCCGTCGTCACGCCGCCTGCACCAGGGCCCACACGGAGGTCGACCATGACGCGCACCGTGAGCGAGGTCCCGGCAGGACCCTTCCCGGGGCTGCCGATGTCGCCCCGCCTCCTCCTGGGCCCTGGTCCGGACATGGTCCATCCCCGCGTCATGGCCGCGCTGTCGGCCCCGGTCCTGGGCCACCTCGATCCCGAGTTCCTGGCGGTGATGGACCGGACGCAGCAGCTGCTGCGGTACGTGTTCCAGACCGGGAACCGGCTCACGATCCCCGTCTCCGGGACCGGCTCGGCGGCCATGGAGGCGGCCGTCGCCTCGCTCGTCGAGCCGGGCGACCGGGTGCTCGTCTGCATCAACGGCTACTTCGGCGGCCGGATCGCCGAGATGGCCCGCCGGCACGGCGGCGAGGTAGCCACGATCGAGCGCAGCTGGGGCGAGGTGGTGGGCGCGGACGAGGTCCGCGACGCGCTGCGGGAGCGCCCTGCGTCGGTGGTCGCGATCGTCCACGCGGAGACGTCCACGGGTGCGCTGCAGCCACTCGACGAGATCGTACGGGTGGTGCACGAGGCCGGCGCGATCCTGATCGTGGACGCGGTGACCTCGCTGGGCGGGGTCCCCCTCAGCGTCGACGAACTCGGGATCGATCTCTGCTACAGCGGTACCCAGAAGTGCCTGGGGTGCCCGCCGGGCCTGGGGCCGGTGACGGTCGGGCCGCGCGCCGAGGAGAAGCTGGCGAGGCGCCGCGCCCCGGTCGACAGCTGGTACCTGGACCTCTCCCTGCTGCAGCGCTACTGGGGGCCGGAGCGCACCTATCACCACACGGCGCCGATCAGCCTCAACTTCGCCCTCTACGAGGCGCTGCGGATGATCGCCGAGGAAGGGCTCGAGGCGCGCTGGGCGCGACACCGGGCCAACGCCGAGCTCCTATGGTCCGGGCTCGAGGCGCTGGGCCTCGCCCTGCACGTGCCCGCGGCGCACCGCCTGCCGTCCCTCACCACGGTGCGCATCCCGGAAGGTGCGGACGACGGCGCGATCCGGGCGCGCCTCCTCTCCGAGTACGGCATCGAGATCGGCGGCGGGCTGGGCGACCTGAAGGGACGAGTCTGGCGCATCGGCCTCATGGGACACTCCTCGAGGCCGGAGAACGTGACGCTGCTGCTCGGCGCGCTCGGCCGGCTGCTGGGACGATCCTGAGCGTCGGCAGACCGGCCCGGACGGCACCGGATCGGGCACGACCCTGGTCGGCGAGCGGCCGGCCACGACCCCGGCCGGAGCGGCGGGGTGGAATGCGGAGGGAACCATGGCGCGCTTCGACCGGCTCACCGTCCTGGGCACCATGCTCGAGGTCGGCGCGGTGCCGACCTTCACGCCGCTCGACATTGCCGGCGCGCGACGTGTGGTGGAGGCGTGCCGTGACGCCGGCGCCCGCGTGGTGGAGATCACCAACCGGGGAGCCGGCACGTACGAGGTCTTCCGCGAGCTGCTGGCCCTGGCGCCGACCGAGTACCCCGGGATGATCCTCGGCGCGGGGACCATCTACGACGCGCCGACGGCGGCGCTCTTCATCGCGGCCGGGGCCGAGTTCGTGGTGAGCCCGGTCCTGAACCCGGACGTCGCGCGGCTGTGCAACCGCCGACGCATCCCCTATCTCCCGGGTTGCGGCAGTGCCACCGAGATCTCGGAGGCCGAGGAACTGGGCGCGGAGATCGTCAAGCTCTTCCCGGCCGCCGCGTTCGACGGCCCGGCCTTCGTGCGCGGTCTGCTGGGGCCGAGTCCGCGCACGCGGATCATGCCCACCAACGTCGAGGCGACACGGGCGGCGACGGAAGCCTGGATCCACGCCGGCGTGGCGTGCCTGGGCGTGGGTCCCTCGCTGATCACGGACGCGCTGCAGGCAGATCCCGATCCGGCTGCGCTGACGGCCCGGATCCGGTCCTACCTGGAGTGGATCCGCGGGGCGCGGCGCCTCTTCGCCTGAGCACCTGGCTCGGCGCGAGGGTCGCCTCCCTCGCGGCGGGGGCGCGGCCCGCGGTGCGTCACCTGCGCCGGGTGGGACGGCGGCGCTCCCGCAGCACGGACCGCGCCATGAAGAGCACGTTGGCGGGCCGTTCCGCCAGCCGGCGCATGTAGTAGGGGTACCACTCGGTCCCGAAGGGAACGTACACGCGCACCGTGTACCCCTGGGCGACCAGTCGCTCCTGCAGGTCGCGCCGGATCCCGTAGAGCATCTGGAACTCGAACTGCGACGGCTCGATCCGCTCGCGCTCGACGAACCCCCGCACCCACGAGACGAGCAACTCGTCGTGGGTGGCAAGGGCGGGATACTGCCCGTCGCGCAGCAGCGCCTCGGCCAGGCGCCGGAAGCTGTCGTCCACGTCGGCCTTGCGCGGGAACGCGACCTCGGCGGGCTCGTCGTAGGCGCCCTTGCACAGACGGACGCGGATGCCGGCGCCGTTCATCTCCGCCACGTCCGCCACCGTGCGACGGAGGTATGCCTGGAGCACCACGCCGACGTTCGGGTGGGACGCGTGCGCCTCGCGCACGAGCTCCAGGGTCCGCGCCGTGTGCAGGTGGTCCTCCATGTCGACCCGGACGAAGGCACCGAGCTCCGCGGCGCGCTCGACGATGCGGAGCAGGTTCTCGCGACATGCCGCCAGGTCGACGTCCAGGCCGAGCTGCGTGAGCTTCACGCTGACGTTCCGGTCGAGCCCGCGCTCGGCCAGCGCCGAGAGCACGTCCAGGTAGCGATCGGCAGCGGCGCGGGCGGCCTCGACGGTGTCCACCGACTCGCCCAGCACGTCGACGGTGGTGGCCAGCCCGCGTGCATGCAGCCGCTCGAGGACGACGAGCGCCTCGGGGAGTGTCTCGCCGGCCACGAACCGGCGGACGGTGCCCCGCGTCAGCGAGCTGCTGGCGGCGAGCTGCGCCAGTCGGCGCCGGCGCGAGGCCCACAGGAACCCGGCCCGCAGGGCACGCGCGGCGCCATCGCCGGCCGCCTCCCGGACCCGACCCCCGCACTGCGCACCAGTCGAGCTCATCTCGGTCAAGCCTCCTCCGCACCCGGACGGCCGCCCGGGTGCTCGCGGTTCCCCTGGTCGCCAACGTCGTCCCGGCCGTCGTTCGCCGTCTCCGCCGCACGCCGCTCCTCGGTGGCGGCCTCGAGCGCGGCCATCGCCACCTTCGCCGATTCGTCGCGCTGGAACGCCTCCAGGCGCCCCTGGCGGTGCGACCGGACCGCCTCGCGCAGCACGGCCTCCGGGATGCGACCACCGAGGCCCCCGTCCGGCTGGGGGTACAGCCGGCAGCCGATGCCGGCCTTGAACCCGGCAGGCAGCGGCACCACGTCGACCCCGTTCAGGCGAACCGTGGGCGAGCCGGGGAACTCGAGGAACTCGGCGTCGTCCTGGCTCCCCACCAGCACGAGCTGGATGGGAGTCTCGATCGCCCCCTCGGAGAGGACGCGGTGGAGATCGGCGCGGACGCGCTCCCAGTGCGGGCAGTCGAGGGTGTAGAGCAGCTCGACGCGGAGATCCGACACCTCAGGACGCGGATGCCTCGGTCGCGGCCGGCTCGGGACGCGCGCGCCGGACCGCCACCTCGCCGATCATCGCCTGGGCATCCAGCCGGATCCACCGGGTGGCCCCCGCGAAGTCCTCCGTCTCGGACCGCACGTCCGCCAGCACCGACCCCGACGAGCGGCCGAGCGCCTCGGTGGCACCGAGGAGGCTCGCCGTCCGAACCGCGGCCGGGATCCCGGCCGGCAGCAGGACCCGGATCTCGCCGATCCCCGTGCTCACGTGGATGGGCGTCTCGCCCTCGGGAAACGTCGCCTGCGAGAGATCCAGCCGGATCTCGCCGAGGAAGGTCTCGACCCGCATCGGTCCGGCCTGCATCGGGCCCGCCATCTCGATCTCGCCCATGAACCGCTGCTCGTGGATCCATCCCGGCCACGTGCCGTGCGCGGTTCCGCCCCAGCCCCCGTGCGACGTGCCGGTGCCCGTCCCGGGCGCACCCCAGGCCGTCGAGCCGGGCGCCGACCCGCCCGCGGCCCCGGCGCCGGACGCAGACCCGACCCAGGCGGTCGACACGTCGGGCGACCCCGCGGCACCCCCGGGCGCGGAACCGGCCGACCCGGACCCGGGGAACCCGGGCGCGGGCGGCGCGGACCATCCGGCGGGAGGCCCGGCCCGACGCCGGTCACTGGCGGCCACGATCAACCAGAGACCGAGGCCCACGATGAGCAGCGGCCAGATCCAGTGGAACGTGTCGCCCAGGCCGAGCCCGCCGCCCACGGTGCCCAGCAGCGCCAGGACGCCGATGACGAGGACGATCGCGCCGAACACCTCTCCAGCCGAACGCATGGCGCCATGCTACGCGGCCGGCCGGGTGGCGTCAGCGTCCGACCGCAGGTCAGAGCCGCTCGAAGCGCGCCTGGAAGAAGCGCAGGTACTTCGGCTCGTAGACCATCCGGAGCCCGCGCACCTGGTCGCGTTTCTCGTACAGCTCCGCCACCGACTCCCAGGTGACGTCCATATGCGCCTGGGTGTAGACGCGGCGGGGCAGCGTGAGGCGCACCAGCTCGAGCTTCGGGTAGTTGTGGTCGCCGGTCTTCGGGTTGCGGCCCGCCGACACGATGCCGCGCTCCATGGCGCGCACGCCGGAGTCCACGTACAGCTCTGCGGCGAGCGTCTGCGCCGGGAACTCGTCCTGGGGAATCTGCGGATAGAAGCGCTTCGCGTCGAGGAAGATGGCGTGACCGCCGATCGGCAGGACGATCGGCACCCCCTCATCGACGAGGTGCTTCCCGAGGTACTCCACCTGCCCGATCCGCGCCCGGATGTGGTCCTCCTGCACGGATTCCTCGATCCCGCGCGCCATCGCCTCCATGTCGCGGCCGGCCATGCCGCCGTACGTGTGCAGGCCCTCGTAGACCACGACCATGTTCCGGGCCTCGTCGAACAGGTCGTCGTCGTTCATGGCCAGCCAGCCGCCGATGTTGACGAGCGCGTCCTTCTTGCCGCTCATCGTGCAGCCGTCGGTCAGCGAGCAGAAGTGGAGCAGGATCTCGGCCACCGACCGGTCGGACCAGCCGGGCTCGCGCACCTTGATGAAGTACGCGTTCTCGACGGCGCGCGTCGCGTCGAGGATCACGCGGATCCCCCTGGAGCGGCAGTACTCGCTCACCGCGCGCATGTTCTCCATGGAGATCGGCTGGCCGCCGGCCATGTTGACCGTGGCGGCGACCGACACGTAGGGGATGCGTTCGGCGCCCACCTCGTCGACCAGGCGCCGGAGCTTGTCGAGGTCGACGTTCCCCTTGAATGGATGCGTCGAGGTCGGGTCGTGCGCCTCGTCGACGATGACGTCGTGGAACGTGCCGCCCGCCAGTTCCTGGTGGAGCCGCGTCGTCGTGAAGTACATGTTGCCGGGAACGTGATCGCCGGCCTTGACCAGCACCTGGCTGAGGATGTGCTCGGCGCCCCGGCCCTGGTGGGTGGGGACGAGGTGGCGGTAGCCGTAGTAGGTGCGGACCGCGTCCTCGAGGTGGTAGAAGTTGCGGCTCCCCGCGTAGGCCTCGTCGCCCAGCATCATGCCGGCCCACTGGTAGTCGGACATCGCCGACGTGCCGGAGTCGGTGAGCAGGTCGATGAAGACGTCCTCGCTCCGCAGGAGGAACGTGTTGAACCCGGCCTCCTCCATCGCGCGCGTGCGCTCGGCACGGCTCAGCAGATGGATGGGCTCCACCACCTTGATCCGGAAGGGCTCGGCCCACGAGCGATGGCGGGGCATGCGGCGACCGCCCGGACGCGGCTCGAGGAGGGGATCGGCGGAATCGACGGTGGCCACGAACGACCTCCTGCGACGTCGGGGCGCCGCTCGGGCGCCCTCCGCCGGGCATGCTAGCGCGACGGGTCGGGGCCGGCGGCCGGCGAGGGCATCCAGCGGCCCGGGGTGCCGCAGCTGCCGGAGGACGGGCTAGTGCTCCGGGCCGGAGGCCGCCTGGCGCTCCAGCTGCTCGCCGAGCTCCTCCGTCCGGCGGAAGGCCGCCCAGACCGCCTCCGAGAGGACGGTGCGCAGCCGCCCGGACTCCAGCTCGTGCAGCGCCGCGGCGCTGGTCCCGCCCGGCGACGTGACCATGTTCCGCAGCTCGGCAGGGTGCATGCCGCTGGACTTGGCGAAGAGGGTGCTCCCCTCGAGCGTCTCGATGACCAGGTCGTGCGCGATGTGGCGGGGGAACCCCAGGTGGACGGCGGCGTCGATGAGTGCCTCCATCACCAGGAAGACGTAGGTGGGGCCGGTGCCGCTCACCGCGGTGGCCATGGCCACCATCCGCTCGTCGTCCACGGCGAGCTCGGCGCCGAGCGCCCGCAGCAGCGTGGAGGCCTGGTCGCGCTGCTCGGCCGTCACCTCGGGCGTGGCGTACCAGACGGTCATCCCCTTGCCGAGCCGCGCCGGGGTGTTGGGCATGCTCCGCACGATGGCGCGGTGGCGCAGCACCGTGGACAGCGCGGTCGTGGTGGCGCCCGCGATGATGCTGAGCACGAGCTGCGACTCGGAGAGCTGGCCGGCGAGCTCCCGGCCGACACGCACCAGCATCTGCGGCTTGATCCCCAGCACCACCACGTCGGCCGCCCGGACCGCCTCCACGTTCGACGCGCAGACGCGGATCCCGTAGTCGCGCTCGAGCTGGGCGCGACGGTCGGCGCGCGGGTGGCTTGCCAGGATCTGGGTGGGCTCCACCTCGTGACCGCGGAGCAGCCCCGCGATGATGGCCTCGGCCATCACGCCGGAACCGATGGTGGCGATCGTTCGTTCGTGCAGGGGTGACATCCGTCGGAGTATACCGGCGCGGCGCGCGGCGCCATCTCGCGACGTTCGGCGGCTCAGGGCTCCTCGCCGCGTGGTCGCGCCGGCGGGCACGCCCGGCCGCGCGTGCCCGCCGGCGCCGTGACGGTCGGCACCCTGCTCACGGGTCGGCGATCGGGATCCATGCGTCCGGCGGGGCCTGGTCCACGAACCCCCGTGGGTCGAAGAGCTCGGCAAGGGTCGCGATCCCCTCCACGACCCGCGGGCCGGGCCGGGTGAAGTACGCGTTCGCGTCGAGGGCGAACACCTCGCCGTGGCGGACGGCGCGCAGGTCGTGCCACCCGACGGGCCGCGCCACGCGCTCCCACTCCGCCGCCGTGCGGCGCGCGTCGAACCCGTGCGGGACCAGGAGGATCTGCTCGGGATCGATCTCCAGCACTGCCCGCCACGTGGTGCGCCCGGGTCGCTCGCCCTCGCGCCCGAGGACGTCCCAGCCGCCCGCCCGCCGCACCTGTTCGGGGATCCAGCGCCCGCTGCCGAAGAGCGGGAAGAGCCATTCGAGCGTGACCACGCGGCGTGCGGGGACCCCCTCGGACCGGCGCCTGGCGACCCGCGCCTCGATGGCACCCAGCCGCTCGCGGAGCAGCTCGACCAGGCCGATCGCCTCGTCCTCCGCCGAGGTCATGGCCCCGACCGTGGTGATCGTGTTGAGGATCCCCTCGATCGACGACGGCGCCAGTGCGACGACGTCGGTGCGGCGGCCGGCCTCGCCCAGCGCCTGCAGCGCCGCCTGCCGGCCGATCCCGCAGGTCGCTCCCTCACCCCCGGTCAGCACCAGGTCCGGCTCCGCCGCCCGGAGCGCATCGCCGTCCAGCTCGCACGGCGGGCGCCCGGCCTGCCTGGCGCGCCGGATCCGCGCGTCGATCGCCCGGCTGGACGGCGCGGACGAGAGGATCGTGCGCGTCATCACCGGGATCGCGCGGGCCTCGGGCGGGTAGTCGCAGGCGTGCGACCGACCCACCAGGTCGTCGCCCAACCCCAGCGCGAAGACGATCTCGGTGGCCGAGGGCAGGAGCGAGACGATCCGCACGGACCGAGTCTATCGGGTACGAGGCTCCGCAGGCCGGGCGCGGGGCGCGAAGGCGTCCGGCACGGTGGCGACGGCGACGACGGGGCGCGCGACCGGGAGCCCGGCGGCGCGAGGCGCGCGACCGGGCGCGCGACGCACAGGGCGCGCGAGGCGCGCTCGCAGGACGCAT
>JAJYDP010000811.1 GCA_021777365.1 Chloroflexota bacterium
ACCGGGGGTGGGGTACGCCCGGCCAGGAGAGGATCGAGCGCCTCCAGGCGAGCGACGCCGAGGCGCTGCGCCGGGCCGGTGCGTTCGGCAGCGGCTCCATGGAGCCCAAGGTCCGGGCGTGCGTCGAGTTCGTGCGGGCCGGGGGCCGTTGGGCGGCGGTCGGCGCCCTGGACCGCGCCCTGGACGTCTTCGAGGGGCGGAGCGGGACCAGGATCGTCAACGACGGGGCGTGACGCCATCGAGGCGGCGGCTCACTCTTCCTCCGAGTGGGCCTCCGCTCCGTTCTCGGCGTCCAGGAACGGCAGGATGACGCGCTCCTCCTGCTCGAAGTGCGAGCTCATCAGCGCGTGCAGCCCGTAGAGGCGCGCCCGCAGGTCGACCAGCTGGCGATGCGTGGGCTCGCGCCGCAGTGACAGCCAGTCCGCCTCCAGGCGCTCCACCGACTGGCGGATCTGCTGGTGCTGCAGTCGGAGGAGCCGCGTCGCCCACGGCGTCGCCGCGAGGCGGTCCATCTCGGGGAAGCAGAAGTTGTCCTCCCAGTCGACGTGGGGGAGTAGCGTCTTTTCGATGGAATCGAGCAGGCTGCGCAGCGCGCTCGCGAGATCGCGGGCCGCGAGGTTGCCGGCCATCTCCGCCGTCGCCTCGATCCGCCCGACGACGTGCTCGATCTCCCGGTGCTCGTGGCTCAGGATCCGGCGTTCGACCGCGACCCCCTGACGCGGTGATGTGGGCATGGCCGCCTCCCTGGGACGCTTCTGCTCGTCCAGCGTCGAGTCTCCCGGCCGGGGGTGTCACGTGCCAGTGCCCTCTGTCATCCTTTGAGGGGCGCGATGCCACGTGCCGCCGGCCGGGGCGCGTGCCAGCGTCACGTGTCGCGACCCCCGGAAGGAGTTCCTGCGGGCCGCAGGCCACAGCGCACTGTCGAACGTGGCAAGGTTCGTGGTGTGCTTCCTCCAATTGGCATGGCGGACGATTGACATGGCACACCTCGTGGGTGGGTACGATCCGTTCGGCCGGCGCGGCCCCGCCGCACGCGGCGACGTCCGCGCCCCGGTGGCGCGAGGCGTTCGTTGACCACCGCCGGGGGCGAACTGCTCGTGATCGGCATCGGCAATGTCCTTCTGCGCGACGACGGGGCCGGGGTGCGCGTTGCGGAGCTCGCGGGCCGGGTGCATGACGGCCGGGCGGACGCGTTCCCGCCTCGCACCCGGGTCGTGGACGGTGGGACCCTGGGACTCGAGCTCCTGCCCATGGTCGAGGACGCCAGGGCAGTGGTGCTGATCGACGCCGTGGACCTCCGCGGGTCGCCCGGTGACGTCGCCGTGCTCCGCGGGGAGGCGCTGGAGGGGACCCTCTACCTGCACGTCTCGCCCCACCAGGTGGGCGTCGGCGATCTGCTCGCCGCGGGCCGGCTCACCGGCAGGCTGCCCGACCAGGTCGCGCTGGTCGGCATCCAGCCCGGTGAGATCTCGGTCGGCCTCGACCTCACCGCAGCCGTTCAGGCGGCGCTCCTGCGGGCGGCAGAGCTCGCGGGGTCCGTCGCGTGGGAGCTGGACCGGGCGCTCCGAGCGGGAATCGGGCCCGGGGTGGCAAGCGTGGACAACGCCGACGAAGCACCGGCGATGGGGGCCGGCTGATGTACGAGGCGGGTATCGCACGGAGCATCGCCGCGGCGCGTCCCGACGAGCCGGGCCCCCGCTGCGACGGCTCGAGCCTCCCCCTGCTGGACCACGGGCAGGTCGAGATCGAGCTGGCGGGCTGACCGAGGTGGTCGGCGTGCGCGAGGAGGCCCGCGTCGGGAGGCTGCTCGAGGTGACCGGGATCGTGCAGGCGGTGGGCTTCCGTCCGTTCGTGTACCGGCTCGCCGGTGAGCTGGCCCTCGATGGGCGCGTGCGGAACATCGCCGGCCGGGTCGAGATCGAGCTGGCTGGGCCGGCGTCACGCCTGGACGCCTTCGCGCGACGCCTGTGGGCGGATGCACCGCCGCGGGCGCGCGTGGAATCGGTGACGGCCCGGGTGCTCGACGCCGGTCGGATGCCGGCGCCGGGAAGCGGGTTCGAGATCCTCGAGAGCGCAGCGGCGGCCTCGGGCGAGCGGCTCTTCCCGCCGGACATCGCGACCTGCGACGACTGCCTCCGCGAGCTCTTCGACCCGGAGGATCGACGGTACCGCTACCCGTTCACCAACTGCACCAACTGCGGCCCACGGGCGACGATCATCGAGGACCTCCCGTACGACCGCCCCCGGACCTCCATGCGCGACTTCCCGCTCTGTCCTGCCTGCGAGGCCGAGTACCGCGATCCCGCGAACCGCCGCTTTCACGCGGAGCCCGTCGCGTGCCCCGACTGCGGGCCGCAGCTGTCGTACCGGCGCCCCGGGGACGCGGCGCCGCGCGCGTTCCTGGAGGACGCGCTGAAGGCGGCGATCGCGGACCTGGCGGCGGGACGGATCGTGGCCGTCAAGGGGCTCGGCGGCTACCACCTGGCGTGCGACGCGACGGACGAGGTCGCGGTCGCGCGGCTGCGGGATCGCAAGCGCCACTGGGCCAAGCCGTTCGCGGTGATGGCGCGGGATCTTGGCGCGGCGCGCGAGCTGGCCGTGATCGCCGACGATGAGGCCGATCTGCTGACGTCGCCGGCGCGGCCGATCGTGCTCGTGGAATGCAGGCCGGGACCGGCCGACGATGACCCGCCCGCCCCTCCGGCGCCGCACTTCGACGGCGGCGCGGCCCGGGGCGCCGGCTCGTCGCTCGCGGGGGCCGTGGTCAACGGGGACCGCCGGGTGGGCCTGTTCCTGCCCTACACGCCGCTCCATCACCTGCTCATGGACGGCTTCCGCCGGCCGATCGTCCTGACCAGCGGCAACCTGTCCGACGA
>JAJYDP010000812.1 GCA_021777365.1 Chloroflexota bacterium
GGCGGCCGGGGCAGCCCCGAGCCCGGTCCGGTTGAACTGTACCTGCACGAGCACCTGGCTGCCCGTCGTCACGTCGCTCGAGCTGGCGGCGGCCTGCTTGTGATAGGTCGTCGAGCCACTGAGGTCGACGGTGACCGTGCTCCCGCTGGCGGTCTGGAGGGTCAGCGTGTTGCCGTTGATCGATTGCACGGTTCCCCGCAGCGACACGTCGGCGGCCCCGCCCGCGATGCCCCCGCCCAGGAACCCGCGCCCGGCGCCCGGGGCGAAGCTCGCGCTCGCCCCGGCCTGGCTGCGGAACCCCGCGGCGCCGGTCCCGAACCGTCCGGTGGCGGCTGCGGCCGGCGGAGCCGTCAGCCGGCCGACGGCGAACGCGACCCCTCCGACGGCGATGAGCCCCGCCAGCGCGAACAGCATCGTGGTGCCGCGCGACGATCCGCCCGATGCCGGCGGCCGGACGGGGACGGGCGCGGGTGCAGGCGCCTGGGCGGGTGCAGGACCGGACTCTGGTGCCTGGGCGGGTTCCGGCGCGTTGGGGTAGTCGACCATCGAAGGGTTCCCTTTCACTCGTAACGCAGAGCGACCACGGGGTCGAGCCGGGCGGCCTGGCTGGCCGGCCAGACACCGAACACGATCCCCACGATCAGGCTGAAGACGACCGACACGACGACGGTCACGGGGTTGAAGGTAAAGGCCCACCCGGCGAGCACCGCGATCACCGCCGAGGCCGCCACGCCCACCAGGATGCCGATGAGGCCGCCGGCGATCGAGAGCATCAGGGCCTCGAAGAGGAACTGGAGCATCACGTCGCGGCCGCGCGCGCCGATCGCCTTGCGGATGCCGATCTCACGCGTCCGCTCGCGGACCGAGACCAGCATGATGTTCATGATCCCGATGCCGCCCACGATGAGCGAGATCGAGGCGATCCCGGCCAGGAGCACGGTGAGCAGCGTGCTGATGGATCCGACCGTGGAGAGGAGCTGGGTCTGGCTGGTGATCGTGAAGTCCGGCGTGCCGCCGGCTCCGATCCCGTGCCGCTGGTCGAGCAGCGTCGTGATCTCGGCCGTCGCCGTGTCCATCTGCCTGGACGAGGCGACGCTCACGCCGATGGTCCGCACGCTGTCGGTGCCCACGAAGAGGTCGTGCGCGGTGGTGACCGGGATCAGCACCTCGTCGTCGGGGTTCTGGAATCCGACGCCGCCCTTCGGCTGCATGATGCCCACCACCTCGAAGGGCAGCCCGCTGATGTAGACGGTGCCCCCGATGGAGGACGGGCCGAGCCCCAGGGTCGTGGCGGTCGTGCTGCCGAGGACGGCGACGCGCAGGGCGTGGTCCACGCTGGCCTGCGTCAGGAACGATCCCTGCCACATGCTGTAGGCGAAGACCAGCGGGTAGGCGGGTGTCGTCCCGATGACGTTGGTGGTCTCGTTGAGGGAGCCGGCCACCACGAGCCGCTGGCTCGCGAGCTCGGGAGCCACGCCGGCGACGTCCGGCAGGGTGGACAGTGCCGTGGCGTCCTCGATGGTGAGGGTCGTGGCCGAGCCGGAGGCGCCCCGGGTGGCGCCCGTGGTCGTGCTGCCGGGGGTGACCGAGAGCAGGTTCGTGCCGAGGCCCTCGAGTCGGCTGTTGATGCCGGAGGTGGCGCCCTGGCCGACCGAGACGAGGGCCACGACCGACGCGACGCCGATGATGACGCCCAGCATGGTCAGGGCGGTGCGCAGCCTGCCGGTCCCGAGGCGCGAGAGGGCCAGGCGGAAGAGATCGCCAGGCTTCATGCCGCGATCCTCCCGTCGCGGATGTGCACCTGGCGGTCCGCGACCGCGGCGACATCCGGGTCGTGGGTGATCAGCACGATCGTGCGGCCGGATGAGTGGAGCTCGTGGAACAGCTCGATGACCTCCGCGCCGGCGTGGCTGTCCAGGTTGCCCGTGGGCTCATCGGCGAGCAGAAGGGCGGGTTCGGTGACGAGCGCACGGGCGATCCCCACGCGCTGCTGCTGGCCGCCGGAGAGCTCGGTCGGCTGGTGGTGCAGCCGGTCCCCGAGCCCCAGCCGTTCGAGCGCCGCTGTTGCCCGCGCCAGGCGCTCGCGCCGGCCAACCCCCTGGTACGCCAGGGGCGCCGCCACGTTCTCGAGTGCACTGGTGCGAGGCAGGAGGTTGTACGACTGGAACACGAAGCCGATCGAGTGGCTCCGCAGGGCCGCAAGGCCGTTGTCGTCCAGCTCCTCCACCGGGGTGCCGTCAAGGACGTAGCGTCCGGCGGTGGGCCGGTCCAGGCACCCCAGGATGTTCATCATCGTGGACTTGCCCGAGCCGGACGGCCCGATGATCGCGACGAACTCGCCCTGCCCGATGCTGAGGTCGACGTCCACCAGCGCGGGCACCAGGACCTTGCCGGTGTCGTACACGCGGGAGACGTTCTCGAGGTGGATGATGGGATCGCTCATGGCTGGGTTCCGCCGCCCGTCGTGCCGCCGCCGGTCGTCGTGCGGGTGCCGCCACCGGTGGTGGTGCCCCGGTCCGCGGGACGGAACGCGCCGCCGACACCGCCGATGCCTCCAAACCCGCCACCCGTGGTCGTCGTGGAGTTGAGCGCGCTGACAGTGCCGATCACGACGGTCTGGCCCGCGTTGATGCCGCTCTGGATCTCCGCCAGCGAGCTGCTCATGAGGCCGACCTGCACAGGCACCGCCTGCTCCTGGCCGGCGCTGTCGAGCACGCGGACTTCATAGTTGCCGGAGGAACCGATGACGGCGATCGCGGGCACGGTGATCACGTTCTGCGCCTCGGCGGTGGTCACCGCCACGCTCGCCGACATGCCGGAGAGCACCGTGGCGGGCGGATCGCCCATGGTGACCGTGACGTTGAACGTCACCACG
>JAJYDP010000813.1:0-2196 GCA_021777365.1 Chloroflexota bacterium
GGGATCCCGTCGCGCGCCGTGACCGCGGTGCGGCCGGAGGCGGTCGCCGTCATCGCCCCGGGCCGGTTGCGGCCAGGCCGTCGTGCCGCCGCCAGGCCCCACCGATCATCTCGAGCGCCTCGGCCAGGCCGAGCCACTCCTCGACCGACAGGGTCTGCGGCCGGCGGTCCGGCGCGACCCCGACCGTTTCGAGCGCGGCATCGATACGCTCGCGTCCAAGGAACGGCAGCTGGCGGGGCAGGACGTTGCGGACCATCTTGCGTCGCTCGCGGAAGCCCGCCTGCACCAGCCGCCACAGCTCGTCCTCCTCCGCCCGGGCGAGGCGGCGCGGGCGCGTCCTCCCGACCAGGACCGCCGAGTCCACGTCGGGCGCGGGTTCGAACGACGCCGCCGGAACGACTCTGGCCACCTCGACGGCGGCGTGGTACTGGACGAAGACGGAGAGGTAGCTGAGCCCGCCCGGGCGCGCCGCGATCCGCTCGGCCACCTCCCGCTGCAGCATCAACACGAAGCGCTCGGGTCGCGGTTCCTCGCCGAGGACGTGGTGAAGGGTCGGGCTCGTGATGTGGTACGGCAGGTTCGCGACCAGGTCGTACGGTGGAGGCACGAGGTCCGCCATCGGGACGTCGAGCGCGTCGGCCTCCACGAGGCGGAGCGCGCCGGGGGCCGAGGGGTCCGCCTCCCCGATCTCGAGCGCGCGCTCGAACCGCTCGCGCAGGTGGGCGGCCAGGCGCCGATCGACCTCGACCGCGGTCACCGCGGCCCCGGCGCGCAGCAGCGCCCCGGTCAGGATCCCGATCCCCGGCCCGATCTCGAGCACGGTCCGGCCCTGGGCCGGCGCCGCCGCGGCCACGATCGCCTCGAGCGCCTCCCCGTCGACCAGGTGATTCTGGCTCAGCGACCTGCGAGGCTCGAGACCGTACCGGCGCAGGTACCGGCGGACGGCCTCGGCGCCGAGATGCGTCGCGTCGAGGGGGTCGCCCTCGGGTGGGCTCATGGCACCAGCGGCAGCGATGGGCGGGCGTCCAGGTCCAGCGCCGCCCGAGTCCCGGCGCGGGCGCGGAAGAAGCCGGCCGCCCCCACCATCGCCGCGTTGTCCGTGCAGAGCGCCGGGCGCGGGACGATCAGCGGGATCCCCAACGCCGCGGCCCGTTCCGCCACGCGGTTCCGCAGCACCGCGTTGGCCGCCACCCCCCCGCCGAGGACGATCGCTCGTGCGCCACTCCGCTCCGCGGCGAGCCCGGTCTTCGTGGCGAGCACGTCGACCACGGACTCCTGGAACCCGTACGCGAGCTCCGCCACCGCCGCGGGGTCGAGGGTCTCACGGCCACCGCGGGCCTCGATGGCGCGACGCGCGGCCGTCTTCAACCCGCTGAAGCTGAAGTCGTACGACTCGCCCATCCACGCGCGCGGGAACTCGATGTCGTGCCGCTGCGCCCCGGCGGCGGCCCGCATGACGGCCGGCCCGCCCGGGTACGGCAGCCCGAGGAGCCGGCCGACCTTGTCGAACGCCTCGCCCGCGGCATCGTCGACCGTCTGACCCAGGAAGCGGTACTGCAGATGGTCGCGCATCTCGACCAGGAAGGTATGGCCGCCGCTCACCACCAGCGCGATCAGCGGGAACGGTGGGGCCGGGCGCTCGGGATCGTCCGGGTCGAGAAGCCAGGCCGCGTAGATGTGCCCCTCGAGGTGGTTCACCGGCACGAGCGGCCGCCGGTGCACGTATGCCAGCGTCTTCGCGAAGTTGATCCCGACCAGCAGCGAGCCGGCCAGCCCGGGTCCGTTCGTCACCGCGACCGCCTCGATGGTCGACCAGTCGTCGATGCCCGCCGCCGCGCGCGCCTCCTCGAAGACGGGCACGATCCAGCGCAGGTGGGCGCGCGCCGCCACCTCGGGCACGATCCCGCCGGTAGAGGCGTGCATCGCCACCTGGCTGGCGACCACGCTCGCCCGGATCCGCCGCCCGCGCTCGACGACGGCGACGGCCGTCTCGTCGCAGGAGGTCTCGACCGCCAGGATCAGCCCCGTCGCCGCGTCGCTCATCACGCCTCCTCCCGCAGGGGGCCGGCCTCGTCGCCGTCCAGCGCGGCGGTCCTGGCGCGCAGGTCCGTGGACAGGCGCCGGAGCCGGCCCCGCATGTCGCGCGACCGGAGCTCGGGGGTGGTCATGATCAGCGCGTCCTCGTTGTTGTCGGTG
>JAJYDP010000813.1:2206-2870 GCA_021777365.1 Chloroflexota bacterium
TCGACACGCGCACCTCGAGCGTGGCCACCGACGCGCCGACCGATTCCGCGATCCGCAGCATCTCCAGCAGCAGGCTCTGCCCCACGCCCTGCAGGCGGCACTCCGGTGCCACGGCGAAGGTGGTGATGTGCGCCTCGTCGACCATCTGCCAGAGGCCGGCATACCCCACGATCCGGTCCCCGTCGCGTGCCACCACGTAGCGCGCCAGGCGGTTGGCCTCCAGTTCCTGCCGGAAGGCATACGTGGGCCACGGCGCGCTGAAGCTGGCGCGCTCGATCTCGTGGACGGCGGGGATGTCGTCGAGTCGCATGGGCTCGACGAGCACCCTCACCGGAGGTCGCGCGACCATTCGATGGTCCCCACCTGCTCGGTGATGCCGCGCGGCAGCGTCACATAGCCCGGCACGAGCTCGGCGACGTCCACGGCCCGGCCGGCGTCCAGCGCGGCCCGGCCGAGCGACAGCAGCGCGGCGCCCAACCCCTCCTGGGCGCGGGCCCCGGCGGACACGGCCTCACCGGGGATCCCGGGTCCAGGTGGGAGGTCGATCGCGACCAGCACCGCGCCGGAAACGCGCGGCCCGATGGGCTCGCCGCCCGGGACGAGCTCGGGCCCGCCCTCGAGCACGCCTCCCCGCGCGCCTTCCCGTTCGCCGGCGCGCCGGTAG
>JAJYDP010000814.1 GCA_021777365.1 Chloroflexota bacterium
CTACCCGCTGGGCTTCAAGGTGACGCTGCACCGCAAGGACCTCGCGATCGCTCTCGACCTTGCCCGCGAGGCCGGCGTCTCGCTTCCCGTGGCGGGCCTGGCGGCGCAGCTCGAGAACGGGCTCATCGCCGGCGGGCACGGCGACGAGGACATGTCGGCGCTGGCGCGGTCGATCCGGGACCTGTCCGGGATGTGACGGGTGCGGCGACTCGGCTGGCCGACCACCCGGCGACTCGGCCGCACACCGGCCCTACGGCGTCGTGACCGTCTTCCAGGAGCCCCAGAGCCCCACCGCGTCCCGGGCCCGCACCCGGACCGTGACCTTCGCGCCCTTCGTCGCGCCGATGCGCACCGTGGTGCCAGTCACCGAGCGGACGAGCTGGTGCCAGTACCCCGATCCGATGCGGTACTGGTACAGGTACTCGGTCACGCCCGACAGGTCGGTCGCGTTGAACCGCGTCACCCATTTCGCGGCCGATGTCGACCAGGCCAGCGTCAGCGTCGCCATCACCGGCCCGTGCCGGTCCAGCCCCACGTCCACCGGCCGGATCGTGGAGACCGCGCCGGAGGCGTCGCGCACCTGCACGTACACCGTGCGCAGCCCGTCCGGCCCGGTCGCCAGCGTCCAGGGGATCGTGGCTGTGGCCTTGCGCCACGTGGACCAGGTCTTCCCGTCGTTCGAGAGCCGCATGCCCGTGACCGCGTGCCCTGCCGACTTCCAGCCGATCGTCAGCGTCACCTTGAGCGACCGCGACAGGAACGGCGTCACGGCGATCCGCGACACCTCGAGCCCCCGGTGCAGGGAGGCGAGCACCCCCCAGTAGCCGGGCTGTCCGCGGTCGAACCCGAGCGCCCAGAGCCCGACCCCGGCGAGCCCCCGCCGGAGCGCCAGCTGGGCCTTCGGCGCGAGGGACGCGGCATCGTCGTAGTACAGCTGCGTCCACGTCGCATCGGCCAGGTCCCACCCGGTCAGCACCACCGACTGCTCGAACGCGTCGTACCGCACCGACAGTCCCGCCCCCGCCGTCGCGAGGTCCTTGACGAAGACCGGCCCCCCACCCCCGTAGGCCGCCGCCGGCTGGCGTGCGCTGCCGAATCCCGAGGTCGCGGTCGGCCACTGGCGGCCGTACAGCGGGAGGCCCAGGATCAGCTTCTGCGCGGGGACGCCGCTGGCCGCGTACTGGTCCAGGCTCCAGGTCAGGTTCTGGTTCCCCGAGGCCGTGACCAGGGGGTCGATGCTGCCCACCGGGCTGCTGCTGGCGGAGCGGTACCCGTAGCCCATCAGGAAGATGCGATCGGCGCCGTTCGCCGCCGCGGCCGCCGCCATCTTCGCGCCGCTCGCGTTCGCGTTGGTCGCCACGCTCACCTGCCCGGCCGGGTCATAGGTCAGCACGGCCGTCCGCACGGCCGCCACGAAGGCACCGTACTCGTTGAAGTAGGTGCCCGAGAGCCCCTCGATGTCGATGCTCAGCCCGTCCGCGCCGAGCTGCTGGAGCAGCTCGATGGCGTTCGCGATGAAGGTGCTCTGGGCCTGCGGGTCGGAGAGGAACTGGGCGTTGTGGTCGGCGTTGAACGACTCAAACGTCATGACGACCCGGTCGCCCGCGGCGTGTGCGTGCTGGATGATGGTGGCGGCGGTGGTGCTCGTGACGGTCCTGTAGCTGGGGTCCGTGGTGTTGAAGCTGCCGTCGGCGCGGAACGCGACGCCGAACAGCGCGATCGTGTCGAGCACGTCGTAGCGCAGGTAGGCGTCGGTGGACGAGTCGATCTCCCAGTAGGGCAGGTAGCCGAACACGTCGATCGACCGCGCGGCCACCTGCCCGGGCTGGAGCGGCAGGTTGACCTGGGCGAGCACGCGCGACGGGCCCGGGATGGGCGCCGCGGGTGCGGCCAGGAGGAGCAGGGCGAGGGCGGCGGCGAGGAGCGGGCGGCGGGTCGGCATGGCGCGCGGTCTCCAGGTGGTCGGTTCCCCTAGGGTAGCCGACGCGTCATCTTCCGCGCGTCATCTTCCCCGCGTCAGTCGATCGCGTACGTGATGTCCACGGTGACCGTGACCTCGAACGACCCGGGCACGATCGGCGTGGAGGCCGCACCTCCCGCCGCAGGCGCCGCGAAGGCCACCGGCGTCGGGGACGGCGCGCCGGTCTCCTCGATCGAGATCGGCGAGCCGAGTGTCACGCCGGCCGCCGAGGCGAGCCCCTGGGCCCGCGCCTTCGCGTCGGCCACCGCTGCTGACCGCGCCTGCGCGGTCGCGGCGCTCGGGTCGGCCACCGACAGCGTGACTCCCTGCACCGAGTTGGCGCCGGCGGCCACCGCGTCATCGATGAGCGAGCCAGTGTCGGCCAGGTTGCGGTCCTTGACCGACAGGGATTGCTGGGCCTCCCAGCCCACCAGCTTCTGTGAGTTGCCGCTGTAGTCGTAGACCGGGCCCAGCGAGATGCTGACCGTCGCCATGTCCGCGGCCGCGATGTTGTGGCGCTTCACCGCCGCGATCACTGCGTTCATGCTGGCCGAGGCGCTCGCCTGGGCAGCCTTCGCCGTTGACGCTCGGGCGTCGACTCCCAGGATCACGGTCGCCATGTCCGGGGTGAGCGTGACGGTGCCCGTGCCATGCACCGTGATCGCGGGCTGAGTGCCCGTGCTGCTGGCGTTGACCGCGGGCACCAGACCCGCTGCTGCCGGAGCCGATTGAGGCCGCCCAGCGAGCGAGGGCGAGGCGATGGCGGCCGCCGCCAGCGCAAGCGCGCCAAGCGCTACGATCGCGGACCCGGTGAGAGATGTGCGTCGCATGTGGTCGTCCTCCGAGTGGCCCTGCAGCATGGCGCCGGTGCCGAGGGCTTGACGCCGGCGGGTGGCGCGCGGTTCCC
>JAJYDP010000815.1 GCA_021777365.1 Chloroflexota bacterium
GAGGGGGCGGGCATCGCGCACGCCACGCCCGCGCGATGCCCGGTCCGACGGCTGCCGGACCAGGGCTATACTCGTGCCCTTCGTACGTCTCGACCCGAGGCGGGCGCTCCCGTCAGGTGCCGATGATCCGCGCCGACTCGCGCGGTTGGGAGGTTCGAGCACCATGTCGTCCCGTCCGATCCGGCCAGATCCCTTCGGCGCGCGCGCTCCCCTGGGACCGGGGCTCCCCGATCACTACCGCCTGGCCGCGCTGGCCGGCCTGGGGTACGACGCGGCCCGCATGCCGGTCACCGTCAAGATCCTCCTCGAGAACCTGCTCCGCCACGCCGGCGGCGGGATCGTGGACGAAGCCGAGGTGCGCACGCTCGCCGCCTGGCGTCCCGGCTCCGAGGTGGAGGCGGAGCTGCCGTTCATGCCCGCGCGCGTGCTCCTGCAGGACTTCACCGGCGTCCCGGCCGTGGTGGACCTTGCGGCCATGCGCGACGCGATGGCGGAACTGGGCGGCGACCCGGCGCGCATCAATCCGCTGGTCCCGGCAGACCTGGTGATCGACCACTCGGTCCAGGTGGACCGCTTCCGCCTCCCCGACTCGTTCGCCTTCAACGTCGAGCGCGAGTACGAGCGCAACGGCGAGCGCTACCAGCTCCTGCGCTGGGCGCAGACGGCGTTCACGGACCTGCGCGTGGTCCCGCCGGGGACCGGCATCGTGCACCAGGTGAACCTGGAGTACCTCGCCACCGTGGTGACCGTCCGCGACGACGGCGGGCGGCCCGTCGCCTTCCCGGACACGCTGGTGGGCACCGACTCGCACACCACCATGGTCAACGGGCTGGGCGTCCTGGGCTACGGCGTCGGAGGGATCGAGGCGGAGGCCGTGCTGCTCGGCCAGCCGCTCTACCAGCAGATGCCCCGGGTGGTCGGCGTGCGCCTCTCCGGCGGGCTCCCGCGCGGCAGCACCGCCACGGACCTGGTCCTCACCGTCACCGAGATGCTGCGCCGCCAGGGCGTGGTCGGGTCGTTCGTCGAGTTCGCCGGTGACGGCCTGGCCGGCCTCCCGCTCCCGGACCGGGCCACCATCTCCAACATGTCGCCCGAGTTCGGCGCCACGGCGACGATCTTCCCGATCGACCAGGAGACGCTCGCCTACCTCCGCCTGACGGGCCGCGACGCGGCGCTCGTGGAGCTCGTCGAACGGTACGCGCGGGCGAACGGCCTCTGGCGCGAGCCGGGAACGGTGCCGGAGTTCGACGTCCTGCTCGACCTGGACCTCGGCTCGATCGAGCCGAGCGTGGCCGGGCCACGCCGGCCCCAGGACCGGGTCCCCCTCCGCTCGCTTCGCGAGTCGTTCGAGTCCGCCTACCCGAACCGTCCGTCCGTGCAGGTCGGCGTGGATGGCCGGACCGTCGAGATCGGCACCGGCTCGGTGGCGATCGCCGCCATCACCAGCTGCACCAACACGTCGAACCCGACCGTCATGGTCGGTGCCGGCCTGCTCGCCCGCAACGCCGTGGCGCGCGGCCTCGCGGTGGGGCCCACGGTCAAGACGAGCCTCGCGCCGGGGTCGCGGGCGGTGACCGCGTACCTCCAGGCGGCCGGGCTCATGGAACCGCTCGAGCGGCTCGGCTTCGAGCTGGTCGGCTACGGGTGCACCACCTGCATCGGCAACAGCGGTCCCCTCGACGCGCCGGTCGCGCAGGCGATCGAGTCGAACGACCTCGCGGTCGCCGCGGTCCTCTCCGGCAACCGCAACTTCGAGGGCCGGATCCACCCGCTCGCCAAGCTGAGCTACCTCGCCTCCCCGCCGCTCGTGGTCGCCTTCGCGCTGGCCGGCCGGGTGGACGTGGACCTGACCCGCGAGCCGATCGGCCGCGATCCCTCCGGGCGCCCGGTGATGCTCGAGGAGATCTGGCCGTCGGCCGACGAGATCCGCTCGGTCATCGACACCGCGATCGATCCCGACCTGTTCCGCCGCACCTACGCGAGCGTCTTCGAGGGTGACGACCGGTGGCGCGCGCTGCCGATCCCCTCCGGCGACCGCTACGCCTGGGCGGACGAATCCACGTACGTGGCCCGGCCCCCGTTCTTCGAGGGGCTGGGCGCGGAGGCCGCGCCGGTCGGCGACATCGAGGGGGCGCGCGTCCTGGCGCTGCTCGGCGACTCGGTCACCACCGACCACATCTCGCCGGCCGGCACCATCGCGCCCTGGAGCCCCGCGGGGCAGTGGCTGCAGGCTCACGGCGTGCCGCCCGTCGAGTTCAACAGCTACGGCTCCCGGCGCGGGCACCACGAGGTGATGATGCGCGGGACCTTCGGCAACATCCGCCTCCGCAACCGCCTGGTCGAGCGCGAGGGCCCCTACACGGCGCACCAGCCGTCCGGCGAGGAGCTCTTCATCTACGACGCGGCGATGCGCTACGCGGCCGAGGGCGTGCCGCTCATCGTGATCGGCGGGCGCGAGTACGGCTCCGGCAGCTCCCGCGACTGGGCGGCCAAGGGCACCACGCTGCTCGGGGTGCGGGCCGTCCTGGCCCAGTCCTTCGAGCGGATCCACCGCTCGAACCTGGTCGGCATGGGCGTGCTCCCGCTGCAGTTCCTGCCCGGGGAGAGCGCCGAATCGCTGGGGCTGACCGGCCGCGAGTCGTACGCGATCCGCGGCCTGGCGGCGGGGATCGAGCCGCGCCAGGAGGTGACGGTGGAGGTCCGCGACGGCGACGGTGCCGTGCGCACCTTCCGGGCCGTGGCGCGCCTGGATGGCGTCATCGAGGTCGACTACTACCGCGAGGGCGGGATCCTGCCGGCCGTGCTGCGTCGGCTCGCCCGCGAGGGGCACCGGGCCGACTGACCTCGCCCGGGGGACGCGAGC
>JAJYDP010000046.1 GCA_021777365.1 Chloroflexota bacterium
CACCAGGCGCTCCCGGGTCGGGTGGCGGGATGGTGAAGGAGCCGATCGTCGGGGGCGCCCCCGACAGCACGGAGCCGGTCGCATATGGGTGCGTTGCCGACGGCGAGAGGCATGCCCACGGCTGGCGGTCGGGCGCCACGCCCGTCCAGGCCTCCACGCGCAGGTCGCGCCAGCCTGCGAGGACGGCCGGGTCGCGGACGATGAGCGCCGCCCATGTCGTCCCGGCCGGCGCGTTCGCGCTCGCCCCGCCGGTGCCCGACGCCGCCTCGGACGTCGCGATCGACTCGGGCGTTGGCGCGCCGATCCGATCGTTCCGGTGCGGGTCCGGGCTGGGGACGGGCACGCCCACCGCAGACAGCCGGGTCTGCACGGGAGCCGACACCGCCAGGAACGCCGCGGGGATCGTCACGGCCACCAGCACGAGGAGGCCCGCGGCAGCGAAGACGCGCGGCCTCGAGCCCAGCTTGATCCCGCTCGTCCGCCACGCGCCGGCGGCCCACCAGAAGGGGAGCGAGAGGAGCACCATCACGGCCGCCCAGTTGAGTTGCCCCGACCAGCCCAGCAGCGCGTAGACCCCGAGCAGGGCGACGCCGAGCGCGACGAGCAGCCGGCGGACGGTGCGGGCACGGTATCCGGCCCGCGCCGCCACGACCGGGGTCACCCGCATGCCAGCCACGAGCGCCGCGATCCCGAGCGGCAGCAGCGAGATCGCCGAGTTCCACCCGGCATCGAATGAGACGGACCAACTGATCGCGAACACGTGGTCGATCGTCGCCATGAGCAACTGGAGCGCCACCGCGCCGAGGAGGGTCGCGGCGAGCCCGACAAGGCCGCCCCAGAGGCCGCCCGTGACGACGGCCCAGCCACCGGCGCCCGCGGCCACCAGCAGGCGGCGGGGCGAGCGCCGCGCCCGGGTCAGCTCGCCGGCCAGGCGATGCGGGTCGCCGAGCCCCTCGATCGCGGCCCGTTCTGCGGCGTCGCGGTCGGTCGCCGTCGCCTCGAGCGCCGTGCTCGCGTCGGCCGGGTGATCGGCCAGTTCATCGAGGACCTCGCGACGCTCGGAGGCGACGAACGGCAGGCCAGATTCGACATCCGCGAGGAAGACGGTCAGCGCGGACGGGGGCCGGCCCCACCGTTCAGGATCGGCGTCGGCGCCACCCGGACCGCGATCTCGGGACTCGTCAGTCCCTCGCTCAGGCATCGGCCGGGCTCCCCCGCGTGATCTGCTGCACGCTCCGGGTGAACGTCTCCCACTCGCGCTCCTGCTCCGACAGCAGGCGCAGGCCCTTGGCCGTGATGCGGTAGTAGCGCCGGCGCGGTCCGAGGTCGCTGTCGCGCCAGCTCGCCTGCAGCGCGCCATCGGTCTCGAGGCGGTGCAGTGTCGGGTAGAGCCAGCCCTCGCCCGGCGCGATCGCCGAGCCGCTGCGCTCGCGGATCCGCGCCGCGATCTCGTAGCCATACAGCTCGGTGTCCCGCAGGACCGCGAGGACCAGGAGCGCGGTCGTCCCCTTCAGGAGCTGTGAGCGGACCGTGATGACTACCTCACGTTCTGATGTAGCGCCATGCTGGTCGCCGCGAGTGGCTCTGTCAAGTGCCGTCATGCGGTGTCGCTCTCGTTCGGCGTGTCCGGCTGCCGAGATCAGCGGTACATCCACGTCCAGGCCGGAGCCTGGGCCCGCTCGCCCTGACGGAGCCCGTGCCAGGAGAGGCGGGAGCGCTCGAAGCCACGCCGCAGGAGCATGGCCTCCGACAGGCTGTCGCGCCCGACGCCGAAGACGCGGATCCGGCGATCCCTCGGCAGGCTGTCGAGGAAGCGGCCTCCCGCTCCCCGCAGGGGACGATCGGCCACGAGGGTCCAGATGTGGATGGCGCCCGTGCGGTTGGTCTCCACCAGGCCGCGGAGCCCGGGCGCCACGCGCTGGTCGTGCGGCCAGCCCCAGCGGGGAACGACGTCCCGGATGATGCGCCGTTGCTCCTCCGCCATGTCGAACGCCGCGGCCTTCGCCTGGGCGCGCTGACGGTGCCGTGTCTCGGCGGCCTTGATAGTGCCGGTGAGCATGCCCCGGCGGCGCAGATCACTCAGGGCAGAGCGCCGGGCCTGTCCGGCGCCCCGCAGATCCGCGCGCACGCGAGCGAGCTCCCGACGAGCGATCTGCTCGACGATCGCCGGATCCGCAGCCGCGAAGCGCTCGAGGGGAGGCACCTCGACCGACACAAGGCGCCTTGCCTCCCTGTCGGCGGACGAGAAGGCGCGAGCTGAGTCCGTGCCGGCCGCGATCATCTCGTGGGCGAGCGGATGGTGGTGCTGGCTCCGGTAGCACTCCAGCTCCCAGGATCGGTACCGCTCCGGATGCGCCTGCAGGGAGGCGCGCGCCTCCTCGACGAGTCGCGCCGGAAGCCGGCGGTCGATTGCAGCGTCAGTGGCCACCACGGGACGGTTCTCCAGCCCATACGGCCGGGCCCTGGCCGACAGCCGAGGTTGCTGACCCGACATGTATGGGCACGACCCCGCTGGCGTCAAGGGCGAGCAGGGCGGAACCAGCCGAGACGGGAGGTGCCTATCGAGCGCACGCCGATCGCGTATCTGCCGATCCTCAGCGTCCTCGCGATCGCTGCCGCCCACCACATTGGGTACCGGACGTCGTACTTGTTCACTATCGGGAGGTCACTCGCGTGTGGCATGGGGCCCGCGCCTCCGCCGACGATCATGAATCGCGGGTGGTCGCGACCCGCCCGCTGTCCCCGCACACGCGGGGGTGGTCTGAGAGCCGGCGCTGACGCAAAGAGCGGCCCGCAAGTGTCGTTCCAGTGCTGTCCGCCGGATGCGGCCACCTCGCAACCGAGCCCCCTCACCTGCAGGTGAGGCGGCTCTTGCATCTCTCCTTCGGCCCGGTCGCGACCTGGCCCGGCGCGCACCGGGCCCTTCGCCGCCAGGACCGGCGCACCAGTCCACCAGACCGTCGGCGGCGAGGGCCACGGCCGCCTTGCGCCCGGCCGGGGCGGCGCGCCTTCGCGGCCTCGCCAGGCCCATACAATGCGCTGCAGAAGACGTTGCGGCGGCGAGCTAGCGAGCGGCGGGAGTGGGCTGCAGAGGAGGGAGCGGTTGACGCTCGACCGAGAGCGACTCCACGACATCCTGGCCGAGCTGGCGACTCGACCAGGGCACGAGAAGGTCCGCGCGCTAACCCTCGAGATGCTCGTCAACGGCCTCGGCGTCCCCAGCCGCGATGTCGACTTCGAGCGGCCGTTGCCGGAGGTGCGCGGGCGCGCCGATGCGCTGCTCGGCCAGACCGTGTTCGAGTTCAAGCGCGACCTGCGCAGGGAGCGCGGCGATGCGGAGGAGGAGCTCTCCCGCTACCTCGCCGATCGCGAACGCCAGACGAGTCTGCGGTTCATCGGCATCGCCACGGACGGTGCCGAGTTCGCGCCGTACGAACTTCGCCGCGGCCGGCTGGTTCGGCTTCCCGGGCTCTCGCTCACGAAGGAGCGACGCTCGGAGCTGCTCGCCTGGCTCGACACCGCGGTCTCGATCCGGGCCGACCTTGATCCCACGCCGGAGGCGATCCGCCGCGAGCTCGGCCGCGACAGCCTGGCTTACGAGCGCGCGCGTGCAGCGATGGACGGACTCTGGACGGAGCTCAGCGAGCAGGCGGACGTCCGGCTCCGCCGCCAGCTCTGGTCCGAGCTGCTCGCCCGGGTCTACGGCACGAGCGTCGACCAGGACGACCTCTTCTTCCAGCACACGTTCCTCACGATTGTCGCCAAGACGATGGCGGCCCGCGTCCTCGGCGTCGTACCCGGGCAGGCGGCGGATCTGCTCGCCGGGAGCGCGTTCAGCGCGGCGGGCATCCACGGGGCGGTCGAGAGCGACTTCTTCAACTGGGTGCTCGACGCGCCGGGCGGATCCGAGCTCGTCGAGCGGATCGCTCAGCAGGCCTCGCGGTTCCGCCTCGCCGACGTGGAGACCGACGTCCTTCGTGGGCTGTACGAGTCGCTGGTCGACCCCACCCAGCGGCACGATCTCGGCGAGTACTACACGCCCGACTGGCTGGCTGAACGCGTCTGCGCGAGAGCCGTCACCGATCCGCTCGAGCAGCGCGTGCTCGATCCGGCATGCGGCTCGGGCACGTTCCTCTTCCACGCCGTACGCCGCTTCCTGGCGGCCTCCCGAGACGCTGGCCTGTCTGACCGCGACGCTGTCGCCCGGTGCTCAACGATGGTGCTGGGGATCGACGTCCACCCCGTCGCCGTCATCATCGCCCGCGTCACGTACCTGCTGGCGCTCGGCGAGGAGCGGCTGCGCGAGCACGACCAGCTCTCGATCCCGGTCTACCTCGGCGACTCGCTGCAGTGGAACACGCATGCGTTCCTCGCCGAGCGGGAGGTCCTGATCGACGTGCCCGACTCGCCGACTGCGCTGTTCTTCCCGTTCGCGGTCACCCGGGACCCGGCGCTGTTCGACGAGGTCGTGGACACCATGCTGCGCCTCAGCGCGGAGGATGCCGGGCGGAGCGCGTTCGCGGCATGGCTGTCTCGCCGCGGGATTGGGGGTGAAGCCGAGCGCGAGGTGCTCGGCCAAACGTACGCCACCCTGCACGAGCTGCGCACGGCCGGGAGAGACCACATCTGGGGCTACGTCGCGCGCAACCAGGGGCGACCGATCTGGTTGTCGAGCGACGAACAGCGTGCCGACGTCCTGATCGGCAACCCGCCCTGGCTCTCGTATCGGTACATGGCGCCGCCGATGCAGGATACGTTCCGTGCCGAGTCCCAGCGGCTCGGCGTCTGGGTCGGCGGCGCGGGTCGGGTATCGCATCAGGACCTCTCGGGCTACTTCTTCGCGCGGTGCGTCGAGCTCTACCTGCGCCAGGGCGGGACGATCGCCTTCGTGATGCCGTTCGCGGCCCTCAGCCGGCACCATTTCGAGCGCTTCCGCTCCGGCCGGTTCGCGGCGCCGCGGACCCGTCGCGGGTTGGAGCACGTCGTGGCCTCGGTCCGCTTCGTCGAGGCGTGGGGGTTCGACGAGCGGGTCCAGCCGCTGTTCCCGGTTCCATCGTGCGTCCTGGTCGGGATTGCGGGGGAGATCGGCGCCGTGCCACCGCCCACGATGTTCGTCGGGGACCTGCCCCGGCGCGACGCCACGGCAGCGGAGGCAGCTGTCGCGCTGCGCCTTGACGCGGCCCCGGCGCCCGAGGAGGGACCGGTCGGGAGCTCCCCCTACAAGCGGCGCTTCCGGGCGGGCGCGATCGTGTTTCCCCGCATGATGTTCGTTGTCGCGCGAGTCGCCGCCGGTCGACTCGGCGCCGATCCCTCGGCCCCTCTCGTCACGAGTCGCCGCAGCCGACTGGAGAAGCCGCCGTGGCGGGACCTGCCGTCGATCGAGGGCCGCGTTGAGGCCGAGTTCCTCCGGCCGCTCTACCTCGGCGAGTCGGTCGCGCCCTTCCGCGTGCTCGACGCGCCCACGGCGGTGATCTCGTGGGACGACGATGCCGGCGTCCTCCTCGATCGAAACGCTGCCCAGGCGAGGGGCAGCGTGTTCCTCGCGGCGTGGCTCCGGAAGGTCGAGGATCTCTGGGCTGAGCACGGCAAGCGCAAGGAGCAACTCGTCCCCAGGCTCGACTACTTCGGCCAACTCAGCGCACAGCTGCCGGGCGTTCCGATCCGGGTCGTCTACGGGGCGTCGGGCACCCTTCCGGCCGCGGCTGTGCTCCGCGATCCCCGCGCGATCGTGGAGCACAAGCTCTACTGGGCAGCGGCCGACGAGGATGAGGCGCGGTACCTCGAGGCGATCCTGAACAGCGAGACGGCCCGGGCGGCCGTCGCGCTCCGCCAGAGCCGCGGCCAGTGGGGCGCGCGTGACTTCGACAAGGTGATGCTCGACCTGCCGATCCCCACGTTCGATCGTTCCGATCCACTGCACTGCGAGCTCGTGCAGCTCGCCGAGCGGGCCGAACGGATCGCGGCGGACACACCCATCCCCTCGGGGCTCGGCTTCGTGCGCGTGCGCGCGCTCGTCCGCGAGGCGATTGCCCGGGACGGCCTGTTCGCACTGGTCGACGCGGCCGTCGCCGCCCTGCTGCTCACCGTCGCACAGAGCGAGCCGGCGCTCCGGGCCGCCGAGCTCGCCCCGGCCTACGGGCCGTCACCCGATGATTCAGCCTGAACGTCGAGGGCGGACTGAGCAGTCGCCGAGGTGCGTCCCACCACAGGCGGCACGAGGCATGACCGGGAAGAGGCATGACTGGTAACCGGGACGGCGAGGCTCCCGGGCCACGCCAGACGCGCCGCGCATCGCCCTTCCCGGCCCATCGCAGATCGGGCAACAGGCATCTCCCGCCGATGCTCGACCTGCCCGTTGAACCTACGCTGCGTCCCTTCCGCAAGTTCGCATTCCCCGACTTCCTGTGGCTGCTGACGATGTTGCAGCAGCGGCCGCTGGCCAAGGGCGGCGGCGCGACGACGCAGGCGCTGGACGCCGGGCAGGCGGCCTTTCATCGAGCCTACGAGCGGGGAGCCTTGGGCGAGGCTCGCGAACCAGTCTTCCACGGGCTGCTGACGGATTGGGAGCGGGTGCCCGAGCAGGAGCGGGCCGAGCTGCTGGCTGAGTTCGAGCACTGCGGCATCTACGAAGCAGTCGCCCCAGCGTCGCTCGCGCATGTCCTCGCGATGTACGACGACGCTCCAGCACGGTGGCTCATCCAACCACGGCTCGACGCCGGCCTCGCGCCCGACCTCGCCAAGGCGGAAGAGCACTTGTGGGAGGCGATGCGCCTTGGCGGTGACTCGCACCAGGAGCTGGCCACGCATGCCATCTACCTTTGGCTCCGCGGCACGCTGGTGATGCGGCGCATCCGGTTCTCGCCGAACGATCCGGGGTTCAAGGCCCTGCGCAGCTACGAACACGAGCCGAGCGAGGACGAGCGAAAGCTCGCCGAGACTACGCTCAGAGCGTCTTTCCTCGCGATTCAGGCTGCCGAGTCCGAGGCGGCAACGGCGAGTGACCTCTGGTGCCAACGGTTCTGGCGCGCCAACAGCCGACTGTTCCGCTGCATGTGGAAGCCTCGGGAAGACCCGTCACCCACCGACCAGGATCACGTCGCGCAGGGATCGGCACGCATGTACGTGCTGCACTTCAGGTTCCTGCACGCCGCGGCCGAAATCCGACCCGACCTCTGGGACCACGACCGATACGACGTCCTGACCGGCATCGTCTGGCGCATCTTGCGGATCGCGGCTCACCTGGTCGCCCACCCTGGCCTGTGGTCAGAGGAGCATGGCTACGCGTCGATCAGGATGCTCTTCGAGGCGTACGTCCAGCTCAAGTGGATGCTGTCGGTCGAGGCCTCCCGTTCGACGATCTGGCACGAGTTCAAGAATTACGGCCGTGGCCGGGCCAAGGCCCTGCTTCTGCATACCGAAGCAGCCGTCGGCCGAACCGAAGGCGAGCCCCGCGAAATCCTCGAGCGGCTGCTGCCGAAGCTGAGAAAACAGACGCCAATCGCGACGTCCCCGAGGACTTCCAGGACATCAGCACCGCAGGCACCTTCGCCGGCGACAGGAGCCTCCATGACATGGCCCGGGCGGTTGGTCTCGAGGACATGTACCACGCAGTCATGATCCCGGCGAGCTCGGCGGTGCATGGCGACTGGGCGGCCCTGGACGATCTGGTGCTGGATCGCTGCGTCCACGCCCTGCACGACCATCACGCCATCCCTCGCGCGGAGTACGCGGACGAAACGGCCGAGCAGTTCCCATTCCTCGCCGAGCACTACGCACGGTGGAGCTTCGATGAGTACTGTCGTGCCTTGGCGTATGAGCCGCTGTCCGACGAGCAGGCAGAGTCCGAGATGCTGCGAGCGGCCGGCGCGGGCGCGAGTGAGCCGCCCGAGGGGGGTTAGCGTGCGTCCTGATCAGGATCAGCCGCGCTGTTCCGATTGGCAGCCCGCCATTCGTCTCGCGCCGTTCGCCAACAGGCTCGGCATCGCCAGCCGGTGATGCCGATCTCGTCGTAGTCGACGATCGCGGCCGTGTCGTCCGTCCCGCCGCATCGGTCGCACGTCTGCGGCACTGCGCCCTCGAGGAGTATGTCGCGCAGCGCGGCGCGCGCCGGGTGCTTCCTGCGCCAGCGCTCGCGTGCGAGCTTGGCCTTCACGTCGCGGTAGGCCGCCTGCTCGTCCGGCGACATCCGGTCCCAGCGGCACGCTGGACACCAGGACTGCGGATGCTTGTGCTCGGGGTGCTTGGTGCGGGCCATGGCCGTCCCTCGGGTACGAATCAGGCGAAGAGCTCGTCACGGGCGTCGATCCCATCGCTTGCGGCCGATGCCAAGCCATCGACGAGCCGCAGGCTCGGGGTGGCGGTGAGGCCGGGATCTTCGCCGGGGATCCAGTACTCCCAGGGTGCCGTACGCCCGACCCCTACCTGAGCCGCCGCGAGTTGCCCCGCGGCCACGAGCGCGTCGACGCGCCGGGCCGTCGCCCAGTCCTGCCACTTCCGGGGCTGGACCCCGAGGGCGTCGAAGAAGGCCCGTCGCTCGGCCCGCATCCCCGTGGCGGCGATTCGACCGCGCACGATCTCGACGAGCCGATCCTCGAGGCTGCCCGATGGCGGGACGATCACCGACGGGACGTGGACGGGCGATGCGCCGTGGCGGGGCTGCCAGGCAGGATCGACGAGGAAGAGGGTCCGCCGGGCGAACCACTTCACGGGCACGCTGGCGGTCATCCCGTTGCGCTGCTTGGCGACGATCAGCTCGGCCGGGACTGGCTCGGTCTCGAGCTCAGCTCGCCGCGCCGGATCGTCGTAGTACGAGGGCAGGTGCAGAAACAGGACGGCGTCGGCGTCCTGCTCGAGGCTGCCCGACTGGCGCAGGTCGGACAGCACCGGCAGATGGTCCTCTCGGCGTCGCACGTCCCGCGACATCTGCGCCAGGGCCAGGACCGGCACCTCGAGCTCCATCGCCATTGACTTGAGGGCTCCGGACACGTGGGTCAGCGCCTCGAGCAGACTGTTCGTCCTGGGCGCGGTGAGCAGATGGATATGGTCGACGATCACGAGCGCCGGCTTGCCGTGGGCTGCGATCTGCGTCTCGAGGGCGTCGCGGAGCGCCTCGGCCGTGCGCGGGAGCTTGTTGACCCGGAGGGGCAGCTGGGCGATCCGACGCACCGCCGCGATCGCGAGGGGCAGGTCGCGCTGGCTCCACCCTGCTGGCGGGTGGTAGCCGTCCCGTACATCCGCCACCTGCGCGGCCATGCGCCGGTACACCTCCTCGGGGCTCATCTCGTAGCTCGCGACGACGACCTCGCCGAACCGATCGGGATGCCGCTCGGCCACCGCCGCCGCGCCGAGCGCGATCTGGCTTGCGAGTGCGGACTTGCCCATCCCAGGCGGAGCCGCCAGGAGCACGAGCTCCGAGGGGCGCAGACCACCACGGAGCGCCTCGTCGAGTGGCCCTATGCCGGTCGGCAGGGCAGGGTCGGCTTCCGGCTGCGTGAACTCGGCGATGAGCTTGTCGGCGAGTTCGCCGAGGCGCGGGAAGGGGTCGCGCGGCTGTGCGGCGGCGGCCTCATCGAGCGCCGCACGCAGAGCTTCGAGGGTCGGCCCGAGCTCGCGCTTTGGGTCCGCGAGCTGCGGCCCCAGCGCGGACAGGGCGGCCGCCGTTCGGCGTCGAGCGGCCAGCTGTGCGAGCTCGGCGGCGAGCGCGGGGACTTCTGCCGGGAGCGTGCTCATGCTCGCGATGAGGCCGGAAACGTAGTCCAGTCCCCCCGCCTCGGCGAGCCGATCGAGCCGCTGCAGCTCGAGCAGGACGAGCCCAGCGGTGGAGTCGCGCCCGGCCTCGGCGAGATCGTGGCCGGCGGCATACACGGCCGCATGGCGGGGATCGGTGAAATCGGGCGCCCCGACGCCGCGCACCTGCGCGAACCCGTGCGGGTGCACCATGCACGACCCGAGCAGCGCACGCTCGAGCGCGACCATGTAGGTGTCGGACAACTGGCCGTCTCCTCGCCGTCAGTCATGCCGCGGGTTCAGGCGCCGCCGGTCGGTGCCGCATCTGCCGCGAGCGCCGCGAGGGTCGGCAGGGCGGCCCTCCTGTCAAGCCAGGGCGCCATGACTGTCCGTTATAGGCGGGGGAGAACTCATCGTCGCCCGTCTGCCCTGATCACTGCGACGCCGGCGCGCGGCGGTACCGGGTCGCGTGCGGTCTCGCGTTCTGGATCAGGGAGCGGGGCGCGCGAGCTGGAAGCGGTTGAAGTCCAGCTCCCCACGGATCGAGCCGATGAATGCCTGGAACTGCGCCTCGCTGGCGGCGAGCCCCGGGCCGCGCAGGCACGCGGTGATGAACGCCCCGGAGACCGCCGACCACTCCTCGGCCCCGCCGCCGATCCCGCCGCACCACGCATCGGGCGGCGAGATCGTGCCGACCTGGGGCGGGATCGTCTCCGCCAGACCCATGTTGGGCGCGATCGTCACGAGCACCCCGTCGGCCGGGAGCGTGCGGATTGGCGCCGCGCAGGGGCCGAACACGCCGTCCGGCGTGATCGTGGGACACGTCCCCACCGAGAGTCCGACGTTGGCGAGATAGGCGAGCGGCACTGGCCGACCCGGGACCGCTGGCGGACCGCCCACGACCCGCCAGGCCGCCGGACGCGTCACCGTGAGCGGCCCGATCGGTCCGGTGATGAGGCCGGACCGAGTCGCTGCGGGGGTCGGGGCAGCGGATGCCGACGGCGCTGCCACGGTCACGGCCAGCAGCGGGCACTCACCGTGCGTCTCCTGCCCTGAGCTGTGGATGCAGAAGCCGGCCGAGGTGAGGACGACGCGGCCCGCGGCCACCGCCCGATAGACGCCGGTCGCGCCGCCGTCGGCGACCGAGACGAGCCGCAGGACACTCACGTCCGGGCTCCACGGGAGCGGATAGTCGGGCGCGGGCGGCAGCGATTCCTCCAGTGCCCCCGTCGTCATGTGCAGGTCGAGTTCCTGCCCGAAACGGAGGCGGACCTCGGCGGGCGGGTCAAGGAGGACGCCGGCGCATCCACCGAGTCCTCCCCGAGCCACCGTCGGCGTTCGATACACCGCGGGCCACGCGCAGGTCGTCGGGGGAGTGCCCGACGCCCACCATGGCGAGGTGGCCGGCGCGGAACGGAAGGCAGCGACGGAGATGATCAGGGCGCCGACAAGGAGCACGGCAGCGACGAGCACTAGCTTCATGATCTGGCTGCGCATCCTCCGGTCGGTCATCCCCGTCTCCATCGTCCTCGGGCTGCTCTTGCGACGCCGAGCCCCGCTCGCTGGTTCCCCGCGCCGCCACCGATGACCGTGCAGGCCGAGGCCCCGTCATTCATCGGCCCGTCTGGGAGTTATCCCCCGCGTATAACGGACAGTGCGCCATGAAGTCCGTATCGCCCGTCGCTCCCGCCCCTGTGGAAATGGGGGCGAATCCGTTCGCGCGGCGGTTGATAGGTCGCTTCGTGCCGCCCGGGATGGCTTCGTAGGACTCCGAGGTTCACGCGACCGTGCGTCGGAGCAAAGGGGGCATCGATCGAGCACGCCTTCGGCCGTCTCGGGCGCCCGCACAGGGCGAACGTTCACCCGAGTGGTTCGTCCCCACGGTCGACACCGCGCCGAGCGGATGAACGAGGGTAGGGCTGGCGCGACAGATGGGTCGGTGGTTGATTGAATGGAGCGTCTCGCCGTTCGAGCGCGGCTCCGGAACGCCGCCTTGGCGGCTCATGCCATCCGGAACGGAACGATCGGCGGCCACCCACCCGCAGCGGACGTGCCACGCATGAACAGTGATCTCGATCGGTCGGACGCGCGCTGGATCCACGCGCCAATAGGACACGAACACGTCGCGCCCGAGACGCGCGTGGACGTGGTGCGCGATGTCCCCGGCCTGTCCGTCGCCATCCGCCTGGAGGGCGGGTTCGGCTTCTCTGCCGCGACCGGCGACCCGGAACGGCCGCTCTGGAGGATCGACGCGCCGGTGCTGGTCGGAGACGTCAAACCGTCCCATTTCGGGGCGTACCGCTACGCCGGCGCCTTCACGGTAAGAGACGTGCTGCCCCCGGAGGCTCGGTACGGGCCAGAGGGCCGGGCCGTGTTGGACATCCTGCGACGGTCGCGCGCGGCTCCTCCTCGTACTCGGCCGGGGGTGCGGTAGTTGAGCGTCGAATGCAGCCGGCAGCGGTTGTAGAAGACCTCGATGAACTCGAAGATGGCCCGGCGTGCGGCTGCTCGCGTGGGGAACGTGGCGCGGTGCACGAGCTCCTCCTTGAGCGTCGCGAAGAAGCTCTCCGCCACCGCATTGTCCCAGCATGCCGGGGGCGGGACAGGGACTGGAGGGCGCCGTGGGCTTCCAGGAGCGCGCGGAACTCCCGCGAGGTGTCTTGACTGCCGCGATCGGTGTGAAACACGAGCCCGGACGCCGGGTGACGCTGCTCGAGCGCCATGCTGAGCACGTCGCAGACGAGCGAGGCGCGCATGTGGTCGGCCATGACGAAGCCCACCACCCGGCGGCTGGCGAGATCGATCGCAGTGGCGAGGTAGAGCCAGCCCTCGTGGGTGCGCACGTAGGTGATGTCGCCGACGTAGGTCCGATCGAGCGCGCAGGTGCCGGGGCCGAAGGCCCGCCCCAGGCGGTCGATCGTCGGCTCCCGCACGCTCGGGTCGGGGATCGTCGTCTTGGTCCAGCGCCGCTTGGCGCGGCCGACGAGCCCCCGGCGTGCCATCAGGCGCGCCACCCGCTTCCGGCCCACCCTGATCCCCCGCCGCTGCAGAACCGCGGTGATGCGGGGTGCGCCGTAGGTGCGCCGCGAGGTCCGGTGGATCTCGACGATCGCTTCCCCGAGCCGCTCGTCGGCCAGGGAGCGGGCCGAGGGAACGTGCTGCTGCCAGACGCTGAAGGCGGAGCGGGAGACCTCGAACAGGGCGCACGCCTGGCTGACGTTGCGCGCTGCGACCTTCTCCGCCGCGATGAACGGGTACACGCTCACCGGGTCTCTCTGGCGAAGAACACCGTTGCCCGTCGCAGGATGTCGCGCTCCTCGCGCAGCACCCGCACCTCCTTGCGCAGGCGGGCGAGCTCCTCGCGCTCGGCGCTCGTCAGCCCGACCCGGCGGCCCGCGTCGACCTCGGCCTGGCTGACCCAGCGGCGCACTGCGGTCTCGCTCAGGTCGAGGTCCCGGGCGACCGCCGCGATCGACTTGCCGCTCGCGCGACAGAGCTCGACCACCTCCCCCTTGTACGCGTCAGTGAACGCGCGGCGCGCTCGTCGCTGTTGCTCCATGGCGTCCATGATGGACATCCTCTCCCGGCCCTTCCGGCCGATGCTGGATGTCCGTCAGACGGGGGCAACCCCACATTCGGAAGGCTCGCCGTCCGCGCAGGGCGACCCTGACGGCGGAGGTCGCTGCGCGACCCTTGGGCCGACGGCACCGCAACGCGGACACACGAGCGGCCAGTACCCCCTTGTCTCACTTTCAGGGTACCGCGCACCGGGGGGCTTGCGGCAAGACGGGGGGCGTGCGGTAGAGTCCCGGCCTTGCTCGGAACATCCACGGATCTGGGAGCTCACGACATGCGCGTCCTGTTGTCCAGCTGGGGCTCGCGGGGGGACATCGAACCGCTCGCGGCACTCGCGCTCCGGCTGCGCGACCTGGGTGCAGAGGTCCGGGTGTGCGCGCCGCCGGACGAGGAGTTCGTCGAGCTCTTCGCCCGCGTGGGCGCGACGCTCATCCCGCTCGGCCCGACCACGCGATCCGTGGCGGCCGGGCTGAAGGCGCCGTCGCCGGACGCCGCGTTCCGGCTCGCGGCAGAGCTGGTCGCCGCGCGGTTCGAGACGCTTCCCGCGGCGGCCGAGGGGTGTGACGCCATCGTCGCGACCGGCCTCATGCCGGCGGGAGCGCGGGACGTCGCAGAGTCGCTCGGCATCCGCTACGTGCTCGCGACCTTCCACATCTTCGGCCTGCCGTCGCGGCACTTCGCGCCGGCCGCGCGGCCCGGCAAGCAGTCGCCCGCGGGCGAGACCGACAACCGGGGGCTATGGGCGCAGGACGCGGAGCGCGTCAACGCGCTGTACGCGGAGCCGCTCAACCGGGGCCGCGCGGCGATCGGCTTGCCCCCAGTCGACAACGTCCGCGACTACGTCCTCACGGACCAGGTCTGGCTGGCCGCCGATCCGGTCCTTGCCCCATGGAAGGACCTGACCGATCTCGACATCGTCC
>JAJYDP010000816.1 GCA_021777365.1 Chloroflexota bacterium
GTCGAGCACATGCGGGCGATCGAAGCTCACCTGGGCCGCCTGCTGCGCCCCCCAGGGCATCGGCACGCCCGAGGAGTTGTAGGTGTAGAGGCTCTTGCCGCCCCAGCAGTTGTAGGCCTGCCAGGTGGTCGCCGCGTTCACCACCAGCACGGGTGCGCGATCCGTCGAGCTCGCGTTGGCGGGCGGGCGGACGACGAACGGGATGTACCCGGCATCGCCCCATCCGGCCCGCAGGACCGCCAGGTGCATGCCACTCGTCCAGCGTGCGTCGATCTCGAGCTCGGAGGCGGGCGGCCAGCCAGCCTCGATGCATCCGAGGGATGAGGGTCCGGTCGGCATCGTGGCAGGCGCCGCCGGGAGCCGTTCGCGGTGCAGCAGGCGCCCGCCGGCGCCGCCATACCAGCCCAGGCGGTACCAATCGACGTCAAGGGTGCCGGCCTCGCTGGCGAGGTGCAGCGTGGCTCGCTCCCCGGGCGCCAGGGAGGCCGCCGAGAGGTACCCTTCGGCGGCCGGGATGCCGTCCGCGCCGGCCCACCATCCCGCGGTCCCCGGGCGCACGTTCTCCAGCAGCACGGGATGGTCGGTCCGCCGCTGCGCCACCGGCGGCGCCACGAAGGGCGAGGCCGCAGGCGGGGGCGCCGGGCGTGCCACCGGCGCCGCCACCGCTGCGGGACGCCCGAGCGGAGCGGGGCCCAGCCACGCCCGCGGCGACGACCCGCCGCAGGCGTCGAGAGCCGCCGCTGCGCCGGCCGCAAGCGCACCTCGCAGCAGGGCCCGCCGGCTGATCATGGGCTCGGCCCCCACCGCGCCATCCCGGCGCACGGGGCCAACAACGCCGACGCCGGTGGGCGTCACGGCGCCGGACGACGGGTCCGGCGGGTCCGGCCCCCAGGCCGGTCCCGCGACCACGGGGTCCGCGGCATCCGGGCCGGTCACCGTGGGCGCGGCGCGATCCTCGTCGCGCTCGGCGCCGCCGTGCCAGGGGTCCGGAAGTCTCGTTCGCGCCGCCTGGGTCGGGAGCAGCGGCAGCGCGAGGAGGGCAACGCCGCCGAGCTGGCGCAGCCATCCGCGGTGCGCACCACAGACCGGGCCGCCCGTCAACCCGCCGCAGGGACCCAGGCCCAGCGCGCAGTCGTCAGCCGCGCCGGCGCCGTCGATCGCGGTGATCACCTCGCCGAGCGTGGGGATCGGGCGCGGATCGGCATATCGGTAGGTCAGGCGCCCTGAGCGGCGCATGGCGTGGAGCCACCCCGCCGCGACCAGGCGGCCGACGACCTCGACGAGCCGATCCGCGCGTGCGTCGAGGGCGTCCGCAAGCTCCGTGGCGTCCCAGTCCTGGGGCCGGCGGGCGAGCGCTCGCAGCGCACCGAGGCCCAGCTCAGTCTGCGGGCTGACGGCGGCGGTGCGCTCCATGCGCGACATCTTCCTGCCGTTCAGTGGAGCGGCCGGCCGGCCTGCTCGTAGCGCGCGGTCACGACGCGGCAGCCGCGGTTGTCGGGCGCGGCGGCGTAGCGCATGAGCGCCGGGTCGCCGCCACTCCGAGCCGCGCAGGCCCAGCAGCGCCAGGCCGTGGGCCGCCACCACTGGCCCCGGCGCTCGGCCATCACCTGCGCGCACAGCCGTTGCGCCACGTCCCGCTGGATCATCTCGCCCGACTCCACGCGCCCCATCCACGCACCTCCGAAGGCTGCGGCGAGCATGCCCCCGACGGCGCTCCGCGGGACAGTGCCAATCATCCCCAGGCGCGTCTGGCGGGGACCGCGCCCTAGCTCCGCCGTCGCCGCCGGCACCGCTAGCCTGCACTGGGCGAGGGGCCACGATCTCGCTCTATGGCGCCGGTCGGATCGGTGCCCGCAGCTGACCTGGCGACGGCACCGTGGCAGGCTCACCCCCCGTTTCCGGCGATCTCACGATCGGCCCCGATGTGGGATCGTGCGACCTCCTCGAGCGGCTGTCGAGCAACGGAAGCCCCACGGATGGCGCGGCGACCGGGACGCCTCACCTCGCCGATGCGGCCCCGCAGCGCCCAGGCGCGTTAGCGAGCGCGGGCGACTCCGCGCGCAGGTCATCGCGCAGCCGCCGCAGGGCGTAGTGCAGGCGGCTCTTGACGGTCCCGAGCGGGCAATCGAGCGCCGCGGCGATCTCCCCGAGCGACAGCTCCTGCACGAAGCGCAGCACCACCACGCTGCGCATCGGCGCGGGCAGGCGCCCGATGCCGCGGGCCAGGGCGGCGCTCATCTCACGGTCCTCGGCGGCCAGGGCGGGGGAGGGAGCGCCGAGGTCCGGCCAGGGGGCCTGCTCCGGGTCGGGGAACCGGGCCAGCCCGACGCGCCGACGGCGGAGCTGGTTGAGCGCGAGATGGACCGCGATGCGCTGCAGCCAGGGCAGCGGCGAGCGCTGCGGATCGAGGCGACGGCACGCGCCGTGCGCCCGCACGAAGGTGTCGACGACGATCTCCTCGGCGGTCGAGCCGTCGCGCACGAGCGCCAGCGCGGTGCGGTAGACGGCGCCCTCATAGCGCCGGTAGAACGCCTCGAAGGCCGCGGGATCGCCGGAGCGGACCGCATGGACGAGGGCCGCGGCATCGGCCGGCGCCTGGGCGGTGGCCAGCCGCTCGGGTGACATCAGACGGCTCGCCTCCGGGGGATCGCCAGAAGCAGGGGCGGAACCGTGCCCAATGCGGCTCCGCCCCGAGGGAGGGAGGGCTCCCGGCGCGGTCCGGGAGGCTCGTGGCCAGCCTCGCGCGGACCGCGACGAGGGGGAAGGGCCGAGCGGGCCCGCCGCGCCCACCCGATCGGGTAGGTGGGTGCCGGAGCACGGTCGGTTGGTCGACGCCTGCCGGACGGGGCGTCCCT
>JAJYDP010000817.1 GCA_021777365.1 Chloroflexota bacterium
CACCGGCAAGGGTGCCGAGAACGGTGTCCTCTTCCGGAACGCCGAGGCGCTCGAGCGGTTGCACCAGGTTCGCGTCGTCGTCCTGGACAAGACCGGCACCCTCACCGAGGGCAGACCGCGCGTGACTGACCTCGTCCGGGCTGACGACGCACCGGACGAGGAGACGATCGTGCGCCTGACGGCGGCCGCCGAGCGGGGCTCGGAGCACCCCCTCGGCGAAGCGATCGTGCGGTTCGCAGGCAAGGAGCGCGGACTCGAGATCCCGGATGCGACGAGCTTCGAGTCGACCAGCGGCCAGGGGATCCGGGCTCGGGTCGGAGGACAGGACGTCATCGTCGGCCGCGCGGGACACCTGGAGGCAGCCGGCGTCGACGTGGCTGAGCTGCTTCCGGCGGCCGAGGAGCTCGCCGCGGAGGGCCGGACACCGGTGTTCGTCGCGCTGGATGGTCGGGCGGTGGTAGTCCTGGCGATCGCCGACACCTTGAAGTCCGGCTCGGTCACGGCCGTCTCCGAGCTGCACCGGCTCGGGCTGCAGGTGGTCATGCTGACCGGCGACAACGAGACGACGGCCCGCGCGATCGCCCGCCAGGCGGGCGTCGACCGCGTGCTCGCCGACGTGCGTCCGGACGAGAAGGCGGCCCAGGTGCGGAGCCTGCAGTCCAGAGGCAAGCTCGTGGCGATGGTTGGCGACGGGGTGAACGACGCGCCGGCCCTGGCCCAGGCGGACGTCGGGATCGCCATCGGAACGGGAACCGACATCGCCATCGAATCGGCGGCGGTCACGCTCATGAGCGGCGACCTGCGCGGGCTCGTCACGGCCATCGCGCTGTCCCGCGCGACCATGCGCAACATCAAGCAGAACCTGTTCTGGGCGTTCGCCTACAACGTCGCGCTCATCCCGCTCGCCGCAGGCGTCTTCTATCCCTTCACGGGGATCCTGCTCGACCCGATCCTCGCCGCCGCGGCGATGGCGCTCTCGAGCGTGACAGTGGTCTCGAATGCGCTCCGGCTGCGCCGCTTCCGGCCAACGCCGGTCGCGGCTGCGACCGGGCTCGCGGGCCTGCACGCGACCGCCGCGTCCCGCTGACGACCCGCCGACCGCCGATGGCCAATGGGTGCCGCCCCGTGGGGCCTCCAGGAGAGGACTGGTTATCTCGTGGCGCTGTGCGGCCGCGTCTCACCGCCTTCTCAGCGACGCTTCACCCCCGTCTCCGAAACGCTGCGTAGGGTCCACCTCGAGCCGCCGCAAGCGGCTCGAGCCGAAGAAGGAGACAGTTCACGTGGACCTCGGTGCGTTTGTACCGATCCTGCTCGGGATCGGCTTCGTGGTTCTCATGTTCCGCATGCACGGCTCAGGTCACGGGATGCATGGCGCTTCGGGCGCGGGGCACGCGGGCGATGGATCTGCTCCCGGGAGTGCGCACGGCGGGTCGGCATCACCCGCCGGAGAAGCCGCCTCAACCAATGACCGTGACGGGACCTCGATGGGGCAGGACCTGCATCGAGATCGACAGGGACGGCGCGGCTGCTGAGGGGACACGCCACCCGACCTCGGCGGCCACGCGGCCGGCGTGGCGACCTACGACTAGCCCGTAGTAGTACCATGTCTGGTGTGGAAGACGGACCCGTCGTCGTCCCCAACGAGTTCTGGTCCTCGAGCAACCCGGCGGCCTACGGCGGAGGCCGCCGGGTTGCGATCACGCACCTCCACGATCTCGAGGTGGCGGCGGACAACGGCGACAACGGCCGCTGGGGGGCCCTCCAAGCCATCCCGGCCAAGGCCGACTACGTCCTTGATCTGATCCGCATGAACAGCCTCTGGCCGTTGCTCTCGGGCCTGTCGTGCTGCGCCATCGAGATGATGTCGGCAGCGTGCAGCCATACGGACATGGACCGCTTCAGCATGTTCCCGTTCCGCGCCAGCCCCCGGCAGGCGGATGTCCTGATCGTGGCCGGCACGCTGACGACCAAGATGGCGGGCCCGCTCCTGCGGCTGTGGGAGCAGATGCCGGAGCCCAAGTGGTGCGTCGCGATGGGCGACTGCACGTGCTCGGGTGGGCGCTTCAAGCGTTCGTACTCGGTCGTCCAGGGCATCGACCGCATCATGCCCGTCGACGTGTACGTGCCGGGCTGCCCGCCGCGCCCCGAGGGGCTCATCTACGGGATGATGAAGCTCCAGCAGCTGGTCAACGAGCGGCGCGGCCGCTGGGCGGAGCGCGCCGTGGGACCGCGCCCTCCGCGGCCAGACCGAGGACTCCTGGCAGCAGCCTCGGGGGCCGCCTCTGCTGCGCCGGCGGAAGGCTGACGTGGCAGCCCCCGCCCGGGGTCTCCTCGTCCAGCCATCTCATGGCCTGGCCTCGATGAACCCGTGGCGGTGAACGACCAGCTCGCCGTCGCGCTGCTCCTGCTCCTGCCGCTCGCGGGCTTCGTGTTCACCGCCCTGTTCGGTCGCCGCCTGGCCGGGCGCGCGTGGTCCGTTGCCGTCGCGGCGATCATCCTGACGTGGGTGATCGCGATGGCCATCGTGTACCGCGCGTTGACCGGTCAGTACGGCCCCGAGGGCCTGCAGTTCACGCTGTATCGCTGGATTCCGACGGGACCGCTCGGGATGCATCCGTTCGGCGTCGACGCCAACTTCGCAGTGGACCAGCTCACGGCCGTCCTGCTGATCGTGGTCACCACGGTCGGCATGCTCGTGCACGTGTACTCGATCGGCTACATGGAGCACGACCCCGGGAAGTGGCGCTTCTTCGCGTACCTCAACTTCTTCATGTTCAGCATGCTGCTGCTGGTGCTGGCGGGGAACTTCCTGTTGCTCTTCGCAGGTTGGGAGTTGGTCGGGCTCTCGAGCTA
>JAJYDP010000818.1 GCA_021777365.1 Chloroflexota bacterium
CTCAGGCCCGCAACAGCTGGGCCAGGCACGCCGCGGTGCCTGCCGCCCCGCGGCAGCTGGCCTGCCGCCCCGCAGCGCCTGCCGCCCCGCAACCCCAGCGCCGCGTTCGAGGATGAGTGGCGAGACCCACACGGAAGCGCCACCTGCGTCCGGATCACGATCGCGCCGTTCACTGATCGTCGAACGTGGCGGTGTGGACGGGCTGGGGCCGCATGCCCGCGCACGGCCCTCCACAACCGGAGCCCCCTCCACCGGCGGCGAGGTTCACCGGTGCGGCATCACACTCCCGGCGTGCGCACCCGGAGCGGCCGCCGGGGCGGCGTGTGAATGGAGCGTCCTGGACGGCCTCCGAAGGGGCCAGGATCTGCCCGCCGTGCGCGCCCACGAGCGGTGCGGCTTGATCCAAGTGCCGCTTGGCCCTGATTCGGGTGGCCAGATGGCCGTCTTTGCGGATGTCGCGGGTCCGATGGTAGATTCGCGCGCAGTCACCGACCGACGATCTCCTCCGGCGTCCCCGGCTCCATCCCCTGCATGCGGAGTGCCGATCCGGCCATGGCGATCGACCCGAACCAGGAGTTCCTCGTCCAGCCAGTCGATGCCTCCTGGCTGCAGTGCAATATCGAGTGCCAGGAGGCGTGCCCGGTCGGGACGAACTGCCGGGGCTACCTGAACCTCGCGGCGGAGGGGCGCTTCGAGGAGGGATACACCCTGGCCCGCGAGCCGAACCCCGTCACGGCGATGTGCGCCTACGTCTGCTCCGCCCCATGCGAGCGCGCGTGCCGCCGCGGCGACCTCGACCGACCACTTGCCATCCGCGCGATGAAGCGCTTCCTCACCGAGTGGCACGCGGCGTCCGGGATCCCGGACGAGATGCCGGCGGTCACGCCCCGGGAGGAGACCGTCGCGATCATCGGCGCCGGGCCGGCCGGGCTGTCGGTCGCGCGAGAGCTGGCCACCGCCGGATACCGGGTCGAGGTGTTCGACGAGCTGCCCTACGCGGGCGGCACGATGCTGATCGGCGTCCCGGCGTTCCGCCTGCCCCGCGAGGCGATCGAGATGGACGTCCACCTCATCGAGCGCCTGGGCGTGCGGTTCCACTACAACACCAGCATCGGGCGCGACGTCCCGTTCGAGGCGCTCCAGGAGCGCTTCGACGCGATCGCGATCACGGCCGGGGCCATGGACCCCGTTCCGCTCGATCTCCCCGGCAGCGACCTCGCCGGGATCCAGTACGGCGTTGGCTACATGCGCAAGGCCAACCTCGGCGAACCGCTCGAGGTGGGCCGCGACGTGGTGGTCATCGGTGGCGGCTACACCGCCATGGACTGCTCGCGCACCAGTCTCCGCTACGGCGCCGAGCGCGTCACCATCGCGTACCGGCGGACCCGCTCGGAGCTGGTGGTGGACGAGGAGGAACTGGGCGAGACGGAGCGCGAGGGCGTCCGCATGGAGTTCCTCGTGAGCCCGGTGGAGCTGGTCGGCGAGGACGGCCGGCTCACCGGCGTCAGGATGATCCGGAACCGCCTCGGCGAGCCCGACGCCAGCGGTCGCCGCTCGCCTGTCCCGATCCCCGGGACCGAGTTCGTGATTCCCGCCGAGACGGTGATCCCGGCGGTGAGCCAGGCGGCCGACAACACCTTCCTCCCGGTTGAATCGAGCTTCGAGATCGCCCGCGGCCGCATCAGGGTCGACCCGGGCACCTACGCCACCAACGTCAAGGGTGTCTTCGCCTGCGGTGACTTCGTGACCGGCCCGACCACGTTGATCGAGGCGGCGGGCCACGGCAAGAAATGCGCCTACGCCATCGACCGCTACCTCTCGGGCCGCTCCAGTGTCGAGATCCGGGCGAACGTGCGGGTGGTCAGCTCATGGCGCCACGAGATGCCGGAGTTCTGGGACACCATCCCGCGCCAGCACGTGCCCATGGTGACGCCTCCGGCGCGCATGCCCTCCACCGACCCGGCGATCAACTTCACGCAGCCGGTCGAGCGCGGTTACGGCGCCATGGACGCCGTCACCGAGTCGACCCGCTGCCTGATGTGCAACTACAACATCTGGTTCGACCCGTTCCGCTGCGTGCTGTGCGGCGCCTGCGCCGACGTGTGTCCCGAGGGCGTCATTCACATGATCGATCTCAGCCAGATGAAGTCCGAGGAGGCGCTCCCCGAGCTGGTGGAGGCGTACGGCTGGCAGACCGGCGCCGCGATGGTGCTCGACGAGGAGCGCTGCATCCGCTGCGCGCTGTGCGTCAAGCGGTGCCCCTATGACGCGATCACCATGGAGCGGTTCGAGCTCCAGGAGGTCAGCAGCGACGGGTGGCTCTACAAGGAGAGCTACCGCGACGCCCAGCTCGGGCTCTTCGGCCAGGACAACACGCCGGTGACGGGAGGTGGCAGCAGGTGAGCTTCCTCGAGCGGGTCGACCAGTCGATCCGCCGCAGCGCGGTCTGGCGTTCGGTCTTCCGGCAGGCCTACCCGACCGACGAGCGCTCGCGCGCGATGGCCGTCATGAACAACGTGTTCCTGCACCTCCATCCCGTGCGGGTGCGCCAGCACGCGGTGAGGTTCGCCTACACGTTCTGCCTCGGCGGCCTCTCGTTCTTCCTGTTCCTGGTCCTGGTCGTGACGGGCGTCTACCTGATGTTCTTCTACGTCCCGTCGGCCACGCAGGCGTACACCGACATCCTGCAGATCCAGTCGCAGGTGGTCTTCGGCCTGCTGACCCGCAACATCCATCGCTGGGCCGCGCACCTGATGGTGTTCTTCGTGTTCCTGCACATGATGCGGGTCTTCTACCACGGCGCCTACAAGCCGCCGCGCGAGTTCAACTGGGTGGTAGGGGTGGTCCTG
>JAJYDP010000047.1 GCA_021777365.1 Chloroflexota bacterium
GTACACGTGGTACGCGCGGTACACGGCGGAGGTGCCGTCGAACCCGATCGGGTACTCGAGCCCGTACGTGGTGGCGTAGCGCTGCACGTCGGCCACCGAGGCCTCCTGCACGCTGACGCCGATCACCACGAGCCCCTGCGCGCGGTGGGCCTCGTACTCTTCCTCGATGGTGGGTGTCTCCGCCTGGCACGGCGGGCACCACGACGCGAAGAAGTTGATCCACACGGGGCGGCCGCGGAAGGCCGAGAGCTGCAGCGGCTGCCCGGCGAGGCTCGTCAGCCGGACGCGCCGGCCGTTCGACACGCCGGCGAGCTCCGGCGCGCGATCGCCGGGACGCAGCCCGACCTGCGCAGGGGCGAACGCGACGAACGAGGCGCCCGGCGTGGGCAGGGCCGCCGTGGGTTTCCCCAGCGGCGTGGTCAGCACCCTGAGCCCGACGAACACGGCCACGATGGCGAGGCCGAGGACGACGAGCTGTCGCACGGTGAAGGGGCCGATGACGCCGCGCCTCGTCTCGACGTCGGCGTCGCCGGTCGCCTCGAGGTCACCGTCGCCGGGGATCTCGTCGCCGCGGACGTCGTCGCCGGGGCCGGGCCTAGACACGGGGCGTCAGGTAGCTGAAGCGGGCCGAGAACCAGCCCAGCCAGTCGAAGACCAGGCTGAGCCCGACCAGCACGACCAGCGCCCCGCCGGCGAGCTCCACCGCGCGCGCATGCGCGCGGAGCGCGGCAACCACGCCGGGGACGCGATCGAGAGCCAGGGCGAGTGCCAGGAACGGGATCCCCAGCCCGGCCGAGTAGGCCACGAACAGCAGGCCGGCCTGGAGGCTCGGGCCGAGCGCCGCGAGACCGAGGATCGCGCCGAGCGTCGGCCCGATGCAGGGCGTCCACCCGAGCCCGAAGATCGCGCCGAGCCCGAACGAGCCGAGTGGTGTCGTCCGCGCCGCACCGCCGAGCGGCACGGGCCCCGTCGCCTCGAGCGGCCGCCAGGTGCGGGCGAGCAGCGGGATCGGCAGCAGGCCGGCCAGGTTCAGGCCGAGCACGATCAGCACCAGGCCGCCGGCCTCGCGGAGCATCGGCAGCGAAGGCGCGAGGACGCCGCCGGCATACGTCGCCGTGACGCCGAGCACCGTGAACACGCCGCCGAAGCCCACCACGAACGCGATCGCGTGGGCGAACGCGACCCAGCGCGACGCCCCGGCAAGCGAGGCGGAGGCGCCGGACCCGCCGCCTGCGACGACGAGTGTCCGGCCTCCATCCGGCCGTACCGGGCCGGCGGCCGCGCTCGCCGCGCCGAGCGCGCCCAGGTACGCGGGGACGACCGGCAGGACGCAGGGCGAGAGGAAGCTCAACAGGCCCGCCAGGATCGCGGCGGCCAGCGTGAGGTCAGACATGGCGGGGGGAACCGGCCGGCTGCGCGGCGTCCGGAGCGGTGTCGGCCGTCCCATCGTCGAGCGCCTCGCGCAGGAAGGCGCGGATGGCGCCGGGACGCATCGCGAGCGGCAGCTCGCGGCCGGACGCGTCGGCCAGGACCGGGATCGTGTCGCCGTACCGGCGGAGCAACCCGGGATCCGTCTCGATGTCGATCTCCCCGACCTCGATGAACGCCGCCGGCCGGCCGCGCGCGGCGGCCTCGGCCCCGGCGTCAGCCAGCGCGCGCGCGAGCTCGTCGCGCGCCTCGTCGCAGAGGTGGCAGCCCGGACGCGTGTAGAGGATCAGGGCAGGGAGAGGGGAGACCGGCACGGCGGCATTCTATGGCAGCCTCGCCGGAGAGCCATCCGGGTGCCCGCCCGGGGCGGTCCCGGGGTGCGCCACCGAGCGTGGCGCGGTGCCGGCGAGGGACCGCCGCGCTCTCGGACGACGGGTTCGGCCGTACAATCCAGCGGCGTGCCCCCGTAGCTCAGTGGATAGAGCGAGGCCGTCCTAAGGCCTGCGTCGGCGGTTCGAGTCCGTCCGGGGGCGCTTGTTCATGCCGAATCCTTGAGCCCTGGGCGGACTCTGCTCTGTCAAGCCCAGTGGTCAGCGAGGAAGCCCGTGAGCGCGACGGGCCCGCGGGGCGGGGTCATCCGCGTCGGGGGAGAGCGGCCGCGAGCCGAACATACGCTCCGGCACTCCGATCCAGAACGCGGCCATGAGGCGCAGCGACTCCAGATCCATCCGCTCGTCGATGCCGTGGAGCATCCGTGCGAGTTCCCCGAAGGGGATGCGATCGCTCATCAGGGCCGCGCCGTAGGCGGTCGCGCCCAACCGTCGGAAGAACCGCGCGTCGCTGCTCCCGAAGAGGAACAGCGAGGGCACCACCCGGGAACCGGGAACAAGGTCCGCGACGACGCCCCGGACGGTCCGAAAGAGCGGCGTGTCGACCGCAGAGGCGCTCGCCGGATCCTCGGTGATGATGTCGATCCGGATCTCGTCCGCGAGGTCGCCGAGCGCGTGCCGGATGAACGCGCGGACATCATCGGCCGAGTGGCCGGGCAGCATCCGCACGTCGAGGTCGAGCTCGGCAAGGTTGGGGACCACGTTCACCTTCGTGCCGCTTCGCAGGACCGTCGGGGTGATCGTGGTGTGCGTGATGTTGTGGAGCGGACCCGGCATGAGTGCTCCGGGTGCCGCGAGGCCGCGCTCGAAGGTCTCGACGTCGTGCCAGGTCGCAGCGATCTCGGGCACCGGGTCGACCGCCTCGACGAAGGCCCGCCAGTCGCCCCCGAGGACTGCAGGCGGCGGGTTTGCCACGAGCCGGCGCACGAACTCGGCGATCTTCACCGTGGCGTTGTCGCACCCGAAGGGCATCGACCCGTGGCCGCCCCGGGCGGTCACCCGCAACCGGCACCAGCAGAGTCCGCGCTCGCCCGTCGCGACCTGGACGAGCGGTGCGCCGTCCCGCGCGGGCAGCGGCAGCCGGAACCCCGCCTCGGTCAGCACGTAGTCAGCGCGCACCGCGTCCGGTTCGTGCTGCGTGATCCAGCCCGCGCCCAGGGCTCCCCCGGCTTCCTCGTCGGCCTCGGCGAGGAAGAGCAGGGTGCCCCGCATGGGCGCCCGCCGGGCGAGCTCGCGCAGGGCGACGGCCATCGTCGCGGTCGAGCTCAGCATGTCGGCCGCGCCCCGGCCCCAGACCTCCCCGTCGACGAGTTCACCGCCGAAGGGATCACGCCGCCAGGCGGATGGCGTGGCGGGCACGACGTCGGTGTGGCCGAGGAGCAGCAGACGCGGCGCCGATGGGTCACTCCCTTCGAGCCGGGCGAGGAGGCTCACCCGGCCGGGCGCCGGCTCGAAGCGACGGAAGACGAGCCGGTCAGTGCGGAGAAAGCCCTCGAGGAGGTCGGCGTTGCGGATCTCCTGCCCTGACTCCACCGAACCGTCGTTCACGCAGCGGTTGCGGATCAGTCCCTGCAGGAGCCCGGTGGCCTCGTCGACGAGGGCCTCACTGCGGGTCCCCGTCGCCGGTCCATCGCTTCTCATGGCCGTCGCCGGCATCACAGCACCCTCGGCTCAGGCTCCCACGGTCGCCTCGCCCTGACGCAGCAAGGAGGCGAAGCGGTCGCAGGAGGTCGCCATCTGCCGCTCACTCATGCGCCGGACGAGGAACCGATCGGCGAGCGCACGGAGGAGGCCGGGCGCCGCCGTGATGTCCTGCTCCCAGGTGAAGTCTGTGCCGCCTCCGGTCGCCTCGGCGAGCCGGATGGTGGAGCGGTAGGACATGCCGCCCCCGATCTCCGCGGCGACGTGGGCGTGCATCCGCGGGCGATCAACGGTGACGACCTCGAGCCGCAGGCGGTGGATCCCGTCGGGCCCCTTCAGGACTAGGACCGCGGTGGTCCCGACCTGGTCATCCGGGCCACTCACCTCACCGATCTCGAGCAGTCCCTCGAGCCAGGTGGGCCAGCGCCGCAGGTCGGTCCCGAGCTGCCAGACGCGCTCGATCGGCGCGTCGACGTTGCGACGAATGCTCGCGTGGGCCATGGCGCACACCCCCTTCGCCGTTCGGTCATCGGCGCATGCCGGTGGCCAGGCGGGTCGGGTTCGCCAGTGGCTCGGACGCGGCACCGGCGGCCAGTGCGAGCGCCGCGCGTCAACGCCTCCCGCGTGGAGCCGAGCGTAGGCGAGTCAACCTGTCGGGACGTAGGGCCGCATTACCCCTCGTGCTCACACGGTTGCGTACCACGCGAGCGGGTCGGGCGATTTGCTTCGTGTGCCCCCGAGTCCGTCCGGGGGCGCTTGTTCATGCCCGGATCCGTGAGCATGGGCGACACCCCGCTGCCGTCAAGGGCCCGCGGCCTGGCAAGCGACGCGCCCATCCATGCCGAGACGCTTCCGCCGCGGGTCGGTCCCGCCGGTGGTTTGGTGCGGTCAGGGCGGCCAAGACAGCGGCCGCAGCTCGACGCCCCCCGCGACAAGTTCCCGTGGCCCGTCCCGGGACGCCAGGTCGTCCGGCGGCATCTGTGTGGTGGCGGGAGGTGCCGTGGCGGTTGCCCCGCCGGCGGAGCGAGGCAGGCAAGAGCATGACCACGAGGAACCCCAGCGTGCTGATCCGGCGGCCCGGGTCTCGGGGGCGCCTCCATCCGCTGCTCCTCCTCGGCTCGCTGGCTGCGGTGGTCCTGCTCGGATGTGCGACGAGCGAGCGCCCGGCCGACGGCCGATCGGTACCGTCGACCGTTCGGCCGACCCCACCCGCGGCAGTCGTCTGGTGGTCCGCCGCTCCCACGCCACCGCCTGCTGTCACGACCCAGCCGAGCGCGTCGCCCATCCCGCAGCCGACGCCGTCCGCGTCGCCCTACGCAGGCCTGCCCGCCACGCCTGCCGCGCTGCGCGTCGACCGGTTCGCCGAGGTGGTGGCGGACGACCTCGTGATCAGGTCCCGGCCTTCGGTGGGGAGCGACTCGGTGATCCTGGACCACCACCTCGGGGCCGGCGACCGGCTGTTCCTCGTGGCCGGTCCGGTGGAGGCGTCGGGGTACACGTGGTACGCCGGGCAGGACTCCGGGCCGTATGGGAACGAGCCGTTCGGGTGGGTCGCCTCCGCGAGCCGCGGTGGCGAGCCCTGGCTCGTCGGCCTCGACCTCGCCTGCCCGTCGCCCCCGGTCACGATCGAGCAACTCGCGACGATGTTCGTCCTGGAGCGAGTCGCGTGCTTCGGGGACACCCCGCTGTCGTTCGAGGCGTACGCGTGGAGCAGGATGCTGGCGGACTGGCCGATGGGCTGGTGGGGCACGCCTGCCTGGCTGCTGCCGCTCGTACACCAGGAGTTCGTCGGTGACTACGGCCACTGGTTGGCGGTCGTCTACGCGCCGGCATCGAACATCGTGAGAACGGCGGACGGGTATGTCGGCGACCCGCCCGGCAACGGCATCCGCTACCGGATCACCGGGCACTTCGATGACCCCGCCTCCGTCTCGCGTCGTGTAGGCGGGATCGACCCCGTGACGGGGAGCAGACACGAGTACGCCCGGGATTTGGCGCGGCTCGACTGTCGTGCGCAGTTCGTGATCACCGATCGGGAGCCGCTCGAGGGGGTGCCGACATGAAGCCAGACGCTGTCCCCCACGGGCCGTCACGTGTGGCCGCGGCTCTCGTCGTTGCTGCCGCGCTCGTGGCCGGCTGCGGAGGCGCAGTTCCACCCGTGGCACCCCCTGCCACCCCCGAGGCAACCGCGACGTCCTCGATGACCTCTCCGTCATCCCCGAGCGTGGCCGACATGACATCCCCGAGCGGTGCAGGCCGGACCGTGCCACCGACCGCGCCTTTGGGTACCTCGCTTGCCCCCGCGGCCGACGTGCCGGCGGGATCGCTTGGCCCCCCGGCTCCGCCCCCGGCGGCGACCGCCACCGGGCGCCCCGTCCTCTCGGCCTTCGGGACGCCCGCGATCGACGGGACCGTCGACCCCGGCGAGTGGGACGGCGCGGCACAGCTCGAGCTGCTCCTCCGGATGCCCGAGGCGGACGGCGGCTACGTCGGGTCGGGGCGCGTTCCGGCCGTCGTCTCGGTCATGAACGACGACGCGAACCTGTACGTGGCGGTGCAGATCGGGCAGATCGCCGACGACGCGGCGATGTGGATCACGTTCGACAACGACAACGACGGCACGCCCGTGGAAGCCGGCGACGACGTCGTCGCGGTACAACGCACCGAGGAAGCCCTCAGCTTCTACGACGCGGCGTGGTTCCCCTGTGCAGAGGGTCAGGGCGTGTCGGGCGCGTGGTGCGAGCCCCTCGACAGCGCGACGGGAGCAGGCTATCCGGCACCCGGCAGCATCGATGGCACGGCCGCAGGCGCACGCCCGCTCGAGACGCAGATGTTCGAGCTCGCGCACCCGCTCGACTCGGGCGACGCCCGGGACGTCAGCCTGCGTCCTGGCAACGAGGTCGGCATCCAGATGGTCCTGCAGCTCGGCGAGCGCAGGGACCCGAGCTGGTTCTGCGACTCGGGCGCCTGTGGGGGCGGGGGCAACGGGTACGCCACCATCGTCGTGGCGTCGCCGAGCACGTCCCCGCTCCGCCGGGGCCCGGTCATCAGTACGACGGCGTCCCCGGCGGAACCCGTGACTGGCTGGTACGTCGGCCGCACGACCGTGCGCGTGGCAGGCGTCGCAACGACGGAATCGCCGGTGGCCGCGATCCGCGTCTGGGGCCTGCCTGCGCGGATGCCTTTCCTGCTCCGGCAGCCTCCCGGAGGCCTCGGGGGGCAGATCGTCACCCTGACGGGGAACGCGGCGCAGCGGATCTGGCTCGATGGCATTACGATCCTGCACGCCTACGCCGTCGACCGGGACGGCCGCCTCGGGCCCTGGCTCTCGCTTCCCGTCCGCGTGGACGCTATGCCGCCCGCCGTCAGCCCGCCGCGCATCATCTTCCGAGAGGGCGGGATCGTCGGGGGGACGCCGACCTCGACCCTCGTGCGGTGGATCGGCACCGACGCGCAGTCGGGCGTGGCGCGATACGAACTGCAGGAGTCCGTGGGCGGCGCTTCCTATCGGACCGTCGCGACGGTTGGCGGCGGGACCACGGCGGTGGCGCGCCGGCCCGTGCTGGACGCCGTCTATCGCTACCGGATCCGGGCCACCGACCAGGCGGGCAACGTGGGTCGATGGATCGAGGGGGCGGCGTACCGCGTGTCGCTCGTCGACTCGGATGACGCACGCATCGAGCTCGGCGGCTCGTGGGAGACGGTCAGCGACCCGGATGCCGTCGGCGAATCCGTCCTCAGGGCCACGGACCCAGGTGCGACCGCGCGCCTGACGTTCGACGGCAGTGCCGTCGCGGTCATCGCGCAGAGCGGACTCGACCAGGGCATCGTGGAAGTCGCGCTCGACAACTCGCGGCTTGCCGGGCCGCGGGACGTCAACCTGGGCGCGCATGTCGCCGATGCGCGCGTGGCGTATCGCGCCGAGTGGAGTGGCGCCGGGCGACACGTCATCGAGCTCACCGTCGCGGGGACGCCGGGGCGACCCGCGGTGGGCCTCGACTCGTTTCTCGTGGCGACGACGGTCGCGACGTCCGGCGGAACGCCGGCAGGCACGCCCGAGGCCAGCTACGAGGCCGAGAACCTGGGGTGGCGTGGTGACGTGACCATGTTCCCGGTCGTTCAGGCCATGAACCGCGGGTTCGGCGCCTGGAGCAACGGACGACAGCTCTCGTGGTTTGCACGCGCGGACGAGACCATCTCGCTCGACGTCCCGATCACGCCGGGACGCTGGACGGTCCGCCTGTACGCCATGCGCGACACGTGCGCACCCTCCGTCCGCTTCTCCCTTGAGGGAGCTCCGCTCGGACCGAGCGTCGACCTGCGCGCCGACGCGGTGGGACTCTCAGGGCCCATCGAGCTCGGAACGACGGAATCCTCCTGGTCGGGAGTCGTGGGTCTGTCCATCTCCGTCGTCGGGCCGGTGGACGCCGCGTGCGGCTACGCGTTGGTCGGCCTCGACCGCCTGGTGCTGACACCCGAGGATTGAGCTCCTCCAGCCAGCTTTGCCACGCAACCCGCCTATCCCCTCGCTCGTTCAACCGTGGGCCGCAGCGGGATCCTACGTCGCTGAACGCCCCACCATTCGGGCGCGTCCAATGGTCTTGGCTCGTTCCTTGCCTGAGCCGCATCGCCCGGCCGCATACCACGCGACCGGGATCTCATACGGTCGGATCAGCCCCGGCGCCGGGCCCAACAGGCTACCCAGGCAGATCCGACGCGTCGGAGGCGATCGGGCCGCCGAACACCGCGCCACCTCAGCGGGGCGGCTCGCTCGCCTCGAACCCGACCGCTGCAAGGGCTTCAGCGATCGCGGCCCTGCCTCTGTCGTTGGGGTGTTTCCCGTCATCGCCGATCCAACCCTTCGCGACGACGTCCTCATCGTGGTTCGGTCCATTGAAGACGTCGAAGACCGACACGAACACCGCGTTGTTGGCCTCGGCCGCCTCCCGGACCACCTGCGTCTGGATCTCCCAGGTCGCGGTGCACTCCGGCTCGATCCCGGCCTCTCTCCATTGCGCGAGGAAGGGGTTCCACACGTCCTGCGCCCTCAGGATGGTGGGCCGGCCCTCCCGCAGGTCCCAGATCTCGGCGTACATCTGGTCCCACACGTCGCGGTACGCGCGCCAATCCTCGACCGTGGGAATCACGGGCGTCTGCCATTCCGACCCGGGATCGCCGCCGGCTTCGACGCAGGTCAGGATGTTCGGTCGCGGCAAGGCGTCCATCAGGTCTCCGGCGTCTCCGAACACGACGATGATCTCGGCCCCGGCCACCTCGTCAGCCAGGCCGGACTTGACCAGCCGCAGCAGCTGCGTGAGCGACCCCATCCCGGTGTGGTCATGGACCCGGACCTCGCGGCCCAGCGCCTCGGCGGCCAGCTTCCCGTACTTCTCGGCCACGCCGATGCCTGCCGAGTTGGAGATGTACACGAGATCGACGGGTTCGCCTGGTGGGAACACCCGCCCTTCGGGGCCTGACGGCGCCTCGGCCGCAGCCGACGGCGCGAGCGTCGTGGTCGGCGTGGCAGGCGCCGTCGGAGCGACCGTTGGCCCGCTTCCGCCGCAGGCCGTCAGCCAGGCCAGCAGCAGACATGCCACCAGCGGCACCACCGGACGTATCAACCTCCGTTGCCGCGGCATGTCGTCCTCCGACCGCCGAGACCGCCTCACCGCTGAGGCGGGCTGGGCAGGAGCAAGTCATCGCCCCGCTACGGCGACAAGGGTGCCGGCCGTGGAACGTATCGGTCCAGAGGCGGAGGGCCTGAACGCCTGGCGGCGATGCCTCGATCGTGCTCCTCGAATCCGATGATCTGGCGGCCTCGCTGTACGACACCGCCACCTCGAACGACCCGTTCGACGCGTGGTTCCGCGCCCACCTGCAGCGCGTTCACGGCGTGGATGGGGCAGGGGGGTCCCGCTTCGAGGACCCCGGGTCCGTCCGACTCGCGCTTCCCGTGGGTCAGGGCGGCGAACGGCCATGCGGACACGAGCCAGGCGCTCACCGCGCGCCACAGCGGAACGTCGAGCTCGGCTCGACTGGCTCGTACCCAACGACTGGACGATCGCGCGGCGCGGCCCGGGGCGCTGATTTCGGGAGCCGGGTAGACTCGCCGGCGTGTCCGCCGGCCAGGCAACTCCCGCCGCCGTCGATCTCCGTGGCGTCTCGCGGAGTTTCGGGGCCGTTCATGCGGTCGACGGAATCGACCTGCGCTTGGAGCTCGGGGAGATCGCCGCGCTCCTGGGGCCGAACGGGGCCGGCAAGACGACGACGATCGACATGATCCTCGGCCTCGGGCGACCCGATCGGGGATTCGTCAGCGTGCTCGGCATGTCGCCCGTCGTGGCGGTCTCGCGCGGCCTCGTCGGGGCAGTCCTGCAGACGGGCGGGCTCCTGAAGGACCTGACCGTTCGGGAGACGGTTCGCCTGACGGCGTCGCTGTACGCGGAATCGCGGCCGATCGACGAGGTGCTCGAGCGGGCGGGGATCACCCACCTCGGGGGACGGCTCGTCGGCAGCTGCTCGGGCGGCGAGCAGCAGCGACTTCGCTTTGCCCTCGCGCTGCTGCCAGACCCGGCGCTGATGGCCCTCGACGAGCCCACCGCGGGCATGGACGTCGAGGGCCGCCGCGACTTCTGGTCGGCCATCAGGCGCGACGCCGAGCGCGGTCGGACGGTGCTCTTCGCGACCCACTATCTCCAGGAAGCCGACGCCTACGCCGACCGGATCATCCTCCTGCGGCAGGGCCGGATCGTGGCCGACGGGACGGCTGCCGAGGTCAGGAGCCTCTCGGCGGGCCGGTCCGTCCAGGCGACGCTGCCCGGGGCAGACAGGGCAACGCTGGCAGGCCTGCCGGGAGTCCGCTCGGTCGAGATGCGCGGCGACCGGGTGGTCATCCAGACGCAAGACTCGGACGCCGTCGCGCGGTTCCTGTTGACCGCGACGCCCGCCCGCGACGTGGAGATCGCCACGCACAATCTCGAGGAGGCGTTCCTCGCATTGACGAGCGACGACGGCGCGTCGGCCGGGCAGGGCGCCCCCGAGGCACAGATCGCGTGAACGCAGAGGCTTCGCCGGCGGCGCGCTCCCTGGAAGCGCGGCACGCGCCCTCGCTCGGCGGCTTCAACCTGACGCTCCTGGCGATCGAGATCCGGCGTCTGCTGCGAAACCGGCGCACGGTCGTGCTCCAGCTGGTCGTGCCGATCGTGCTGTTCCTGCTGTTCCGCAGGCGGGCCGCGGCGCTCGAGGGCACCCGGCTGACGGCTGCCGGCACGATGATCGGGATCGCCGTGTACGCCGCGATGTTTGCGGCCACGTCGGGCGGTGCGATGGTCTCGATCGAGCGTGCGCTCGGCTGGAGCCGGCAGCTCCGGCTGACCCCGCTCCGGCCGGCTGCCTACGTCGCCGTCAAGATCGCGACCGCCATGCTGCTCGGCCTCGTCTCCGTGGCGGTGATCTACGGCGCCGGGGCAATCGACGGCGTGACCATGAGCCCATCGACGTGGGTGGCGACGGGGATCCTTGCCTGGGTCGCCTCGGTCGTCTTCGCCGCGTTCGGACTGTTCATGGGCTACCTGCTGCCCGCGGAGAACGTCATGCAGATCATCGGCCTCGTGCTCGGCGTGCTCGCGGTGCTCGGCGGCCTCTTCTTTCCGCTGAACTCGCTGCCGCCGGCGATGCAGGCGATCGCCCCGTACATGCCGACCTACGGCGTGGCCGCCATCGCCCGGTTCCCGCTGGTCGGCGGGGCCTTCGATCCGACCTGGCTCCTGAGCATGGTCGTGTGGACGGGCGCGTTCGCGCTCGGGGCGATGCTGCTGTTCCGGCGCGATACGCGCCGCGTCTGAAGACCTGGCACCACGATCTGCGTCGCCTTCGAGTGCCGGGACGAGGTCGCAGGGCCGCGCCGCACCCTCAGAGCCCGTCACCACAAGGACGGTTCCGGGAACCTGGTTCGGCCGCCGGATCACCCAGGCCTGTACAGTGATGACACGGCACCCACGGTGGCGCCCGTGATGGGGGGCACGATGGCGACGTCGATCCAGCTGGTCTTCGACACCGGGGACCCGGACAGGGAAGCGCACTTCTGGGCGGCCGCGCTGGGATACGTGCTCCAGCCGCCGCCCGCCGGCTTCGACACGTGGGCCGCGTTCCTGGATGCCCAGGCGATCCCCGAGGAGCGGCGGAACGACGCCTCGGCCATCGTGGATCCCGATGGGCGGGGGCCGCGGATCTACTTCCAGAAGGTTCCCGAGGGGAAGACGGCGAAGAACCGCATGCACATGGACCTGAACGTCTCCGGCGGCGGAGGTGTCGGGCTGGCCGAGCGCAGAACGCGCGTCGATGCCGAGGTTGCCCGGCTCAAGGGCCTGGGAGCGACCGACGCGCGGGGCGCGATGGAGCAGGACGGCGAGTACTGGGTGCGCATGAACGACCCGGAGGGCAACGAGTTCTGCGTCCAGTGACCGACCAGCGGTGCGGCGCGTCCGATCCCGCGGCGACGGCAAGTCCTGCCATCGACGCTCACTGCCAGGGAGCCCTCGCCATGCACCGGATGCCATCACCATGAAGCTGACGGCCTCGATGATGCTGACCCTGGACGGCGTGTACCAGGGCCCCGGCGACGTGGACGAGGATCGGCGCGACGGTTTCGAGCGCGGGGGATGGACGGCGTCGCACGCCGACAGGGAGTTCTGGCCCGTGCTGGTCGAGATGTTCGAGCGCGCGGACGCGCTGCTCCTCGGGCGCAGGACCTGGAAGATCTGGCAGTCGTACTGGCCCCTGCATGACGACAACCCGATCGGCCACAGGATCAACGAGCTGCCCAGGTACGTGCCGTCGACCACGTTGCGGGACCCGACATGGCAGAACACCCACGTCATCGGCGGCGACGTCGAGGCGGCGGTGCGCGAGCTCAAGGCGAGGCCCGGCGGTGAGCTCCAGGTCCATGGCAGCGGCGCATTGCTCCGCTGGCTCCTCGACCGTGACCTCGTCGACGAGCTCAACGTGCGTCTGTACCCGGTGGTGTTGGGCGACGGGCGTCGGCTCTTCCCGGAACGGGGCCAGACGCAGAACCTGACCCTCCTGGAGTCGCGGTCGCTCCCGTCCGGCGTGATGCTCCTGACCTATCGACCGGCCGGGATCCGGCCGCATCACAGCACACTCATGCTCGAAGGGGAGATCGTTCCATGCAGTGGGTCACCCGCGAACACCCTCACACCGACCGAATCGCCTGCCCCTGGCTGATTCACAACTTCATCGATCGGGACGCGGAGATCGTCTACGTCCCGCGCGACGAGGTCCTGCCCTACGCCGAGCGGACCGGAGCGATCAGTTTCGACGCGCCGGGGGCGCGCTACACGCACCGCGACGGGCTCTGCTCGTTCGAGGTCATCGTCGACGAGTACGGGCTGGGGGCCGATCCCGCGCTCGCGCTCGTCGCGAAGATCGTTCACGGGGCGGACATCACGGCCGACGCGGACATCACGCCGCAGTCGCGGGGGCTGGAGGCGATCGCGCGTGGCTTCATGGATCTCGGCGTCGGCGACCAGGAGCAGCTGCGCCTCGAACTGCCGGTCTACGACGCGCTCTACGCCTGGGCGAAGCGCCAGGTCGCTGCGGAGGGATGAGCCTTCCAGCAGGACGATGACGATCGCCACGCGGACGAGGAGCCGCCCGCAGGGACTGGGAGCCACAATAGGCTCGTGCCGCCGTCGATCCACGGGCGCGACGCCCGCCTCCTCTTCGCGACACGCGGCCTGCGCATGTTCGGCTATGGCTTCGTGTCGGTCGTGCTCGTGCTCTACCTCGCGGCGCTCGGCATCGACACAGCGGCGATCGGCCTGCTCCTCACGCTGACCCTGGCCGGTGATGCGGTCATCTCGCTGTGGCTGACGACCCACGCGGATCGGGTCGGACGCCGCCGTGTCCTGCTCGCCGGCGCGCTCCTCATGTGCCTGGCCGGTCTCGGGTTCGCCGCGACCGACGCGTTCGCAGTGCTCGCGCTCGCCGCAACCGTCGGCGTGATCAGCCCGTCGGGAAACGAGGTCGGCCCCTTCCTCGCCGTCGAGCAGGCGTCCCTCGCCCAGACCATCCCCGATCGGGCCCGGACGTCCGTGTTCGCCTGGTTCAACCTCGTGGGGTCGTTCGCGACCGCCACGGGTGCTCTGGCCGGAGGTGGCCTCGCCGGGGCCCTCATCGCATCGGGCGTGAGGTCGGTCGACGCCTATCGCGGCATCATCGTCGGCTATGCGATCCTCGGGCTGCTGCTCGGCGTTCTCTTCACGCGGGTCTCGCCGGCGGTCGAGGTCCCGGACGCGCCGGACGTCTCCGTCGCACGGCGCCTCGGGCTCCACCGCTCCCAGCGCACCGTCGCGAAGCTGTCGGCACTGTTCGCGCTCGACGCGTTCGGCGGCGGCTTCGTCGTGCAGAGCCTCATCGCCTACTGGTTCCGCGTGCGCTTCGGAGCGGATCCCGCCATCATCGGCGGCATCCTCTTCGGCGCGAACCTGCTCGCGGGCCTCTCGGCGCTCCTCGCGGCCCGGATCGCGGCTCGTATCGGGCTTGTCCGGACGATGGTGTTCACACACCTGCCGTCGAACGTGCTCTTGATCATGGTGCCGCTCATGCCGACGCTGCCGCTCGCCGCGCTCGTGCTGCTCGCGCGGTTCTCGATCAGCCAGATGGACGTCCCGACCCGG
>JAJYDP010000819.1 GCA_021777365.1 Chloroflexota bacterium
CGCCGTGCCGACCATCACCAATAACGTGCTGACGCTCACCGGCATGCTCCTGATCATGCTGATGGTCGACTGGCAGTACACGCTCGTGGCGATGTCGCTGACGCCCGTCCTCTACCTCGCCATGCGGCAGTTCCTCGGCCGCATCAAGCGCGAACAGCGACATGCCCGTCGGTGGGAGGGCACCGCCACGGGTGTCGCCCAGGAGGTGCTCACCTCGATCACCGCCGTCCAGGCGTTCGGGCGCGAGGACGACGAGGCCGATCGCTACGGCCGGGCAAGCGCCCATTCGCTCGATGCGAACCAGGAGGCGGTTGCGGTCCAGGCCGCCTTCACCCCGACCGTGACGTTCCTGATGACCGCAGCCACGGTGCTGGTGATCTGGTTCGGCACCACGGCCGTCATCAGCGGCCACCTCACCCCCGGCGACCTGCTGGTGTTCATGGCCTACCTCCGCGGGATGTACTCGCCCGTCCGCCAGCTCGCCAAGCTCGGCAACACCATCACCCGCGGCATGGCGGCCGGCGAGCGCCTGGCCGAAGTGCTTGACACCGACGAGCGCATCCCCGAACGGGAGGCCGCCCCGAAACCGGCCCACGTCCTTGGCGCTCTCTCGTTCGACCACGTCCGGCTCGAGTACCCCGACGGTCACCACGCCCTGAACGACGTGTCCCTCGAGGTGCCCGCCGGGGCCCGGGTCGCGATCGTCGGCGCGACCGGATCCGGCAAGAGCTCGATGCTCCGGCTGGTGCCCCGCTTCTACGACCCCACCGACGGCGCGGTGCTGCTCGACGGCGTCGACCTGCGCGATCTCTCGGTCGCCGGCCTGCGCGAGCAGGTGGCCTACGTGCCCCAGGAGCCGTACCTGTTCCAGGGCGCGATCTGGGAGAACATCACCTACGGCGGCCGGGGCCTCTCCCGCGAGGCCGCCATGGTCGCGGCCCGGGCCGCCGGTGTCCACGACGTGCTGGCCCGGCTCCCCGAGGGGTACGACACCGTCGTGAGCGAGCGCGGCACCTCGCTCTCCGGGGGCCAGCGCCAGTGCGTGGCCCTGGCCCGGGCCATGGTCCGCGATCCGCGCGTCCTGATCCTCGACGAGCCGACCACCGGGCTCGACTCCCAGGCGCAGGAGTGGCTGCTCGCCGCCCTGGACCGGGTCGCGCGGGGACGAACCACCCTGATCGTCAGCCACGACCTGCACGTCGTCGAGGACGCCGACCTCGTGATCGCAATCGCCGCCGGGCGCATCGTCGCCGCCGGGAGTGCCCACGAAGCCTTCGCCCGGGCCTTCGGACCCGCGACCGCCAAGCCGTCCATGGTCGCCGCGCTGGGCCGCGCGACCGCTCGCGCCTGACAGGAGGATCCCATCCCATGACCGCCACCATCCACGGCCGCGCCGAGACCCCCACCGACCTGTGCATCGTCGGCGCCGGCTACGTCGGCCTCACCGCCGCCGCCTGCTTCGCCGACCTCGGGCACCACGTCCGCTGCCTGGAGGCCAGCCCCGCCCGCCTCGGCCTCCTGCAGCGCGGCGGTATCCCCATCGTCGAGCCCGGCCTCGACGAGCTCGTGGCACGCTCGGTGGAGGAGGGGAGACTCGCCTTCACCGGGGACGTCCACGAGGCGATGCGCGACGCGTCGATCGTCTTCCTGTGCGTCGGCACGCCGCCCCGGCCCGACGGCACCCCCGACCTCGGCCAGCTCGAACGGGCCGCACGCGACGTGGTGACCGCCACCGACCGGGACCTGGTGCTCGTCACCAAGAGCACGGTACCGCCCGGGACAGGCGAGGCGCTCGAGATCCTCTGCGCCGAGGTCGCGGCGCCCGGGCAGCGCGTGGACCTGGTCTCGAACCCCGAGTTCCTGCGCGAGAGCCGGGCCGTCGAGGACTTCTTCCACCCCGACCGGATCGTGGTCGGCGCGGAGGACCCCGACGCCGGCCGGCGGGTGGCCGCCCTGTACGAGCCCGGCCCGCCCGTCGTGCTCAGCGACCGCCGCGGCGCCGAGCTGGTCAAGTACGCGTCGAACGCCTTCCTCGCCGTGAAGATCTCGTTCGCCAACGAGATCGCCGGCCTGTGCGAGCGGCTGGGCACCGACGCCGGACCGGTCCTCCGGGGCGTCGGGCTCGACACCCGGATCGGCGCCCAGTTCCTGAGCCAGGGCCCCGGCTATGGCGGCTCGTGCCTGCCCAAGGATCTCTCCGGCCTGCTCGCCGTCGGCGAAGCCGTCGGCTACACCGCGCCGCTCGCCGCGGCCGCGGAGGCGATCAACGCCCGGGCCCGCCTGTCCGTGGTCGACAAGCTCGAGACCGCCCTGGGCGGCCTGGCCGGCGCCCGGGTGGGCGTGCTCGGCCTCGCGTTCAAGCCCGGCACGGACGACACGCGGGACTCGCCCGCGGTGGATCTCGTGCGCCTGCTCGTGGAGCGGGGCGCCGAGGTCATGGTGCAGGATCCGCTCGCCGCGCCGCTGGCGCTGCCGGCCCCGCGCGTCGACGAGCCGCTCGACGTCGCGGCCGGCGCGGACGCGCTGGTGGTGGCCACGGGATGGAGCGACTACACGGCGCTCGATCCCGCCACGTTCGGCGAGGCCATGGCGCGCCGCATTGTGCTGGACGCCGTCAACGTGCTGCCCGCGGAACGCTGGCGCGATGCCGGCTTCGTGGTCTACGGCGTGGGTCGCGGTGCCCCGACGAGCTTCCACCCGGTGGTGTGGGCGCCGATCGAGTGGGCCCTGCGCTCGCGGCCGGCCGCGGACGACCTGCGGGAGCCCGTCATGGCCACCGCCTGATGCGGGCGGCCCCGCCATCTCCCGGTGCTATGCTCTCGCCCGTCGTGGAGGGCGGG
>JAJYDP010000820.1 GCA_021777365.1 Chloroflexota bacterium
CATGGAGACGCGGACCGAGTCGATGACCGCGCGCAACGGCGTGGTGGATGCGCTCGAGCGGCGCGAGCGCGCCGGCGTCGGCGTGCGTGCCCTGATCGGCTCGTCCTGGGGCTTCTTCGCGATCCCGGAGCTGAGCGCGGCGGCCGCACGCCGGGCAGGGACGCGTGCCGCGGAGGTGGCCCGGGCCTCGAACCTGGTCTCCGGCCCCAGCCTCGACCTGGCTCCTCAGGCGCCGGTACAGGGCTCGTGGGCCAGCGAATGCCTGGAGGACCCGTGGAGCGTCTCGCTCGCCGAGAAGGGCGACCTCCTGGAGGGCGTGACGCGCACGATGCTCGGTCACGGAGCCGACCTCGCGGAGGCGAGCCACCGGGCCTGGGACACGCGCAAGTGGCTGGCCACCAGCGAAGGCCACCGCGTGGACCAGCACATCGTCGAGTGCGGGGCCGCCATGAACGCGACCGCGGTGGGCGAGCGCGAGACGCAGCGCCGCTCCTACCCCGGCATCCGCGGGCAGTACGGGACGCGCGGCTGGGAGCTGGTGCGCGAGATCGATCTTCCCGGCAACGCCCCGCGGATCGCGGAAGAAGCCCGCGCGCTGCTTTCCGCGCCGGCGTGTCCCTCCCTCGACGGGACCGACCTCATCCTGGGCAGCGAGCAGATGGCGCTCCAGATCCACGAGTCGGTGGGCCACGCCGTCGAGCTGGATCGGATCCTGGGCTGGGAGGCCGCCTTCGCGGGGACGTCCTGGCTGGACCTGCGGCAGCTGGGCTCGCTGCGCTTCGGGTCGGACCTGATGACCATCACCGCGGACGCCACCCTGCCCGGCGCGCTGGGGAGCTTCGGCTACGACGACGAGGGGACCCCGGCCCACCCGGTCGACATCGTGCGCAATGGCACCTGGGTCGGCGTGCTCTCCGGGCGCGACTCGGCCGCGCTGGCCGGCATCCCGTCGGGGGGCGCGGTTCGGGCGGACGGGTTCGACCGGATCCCCATGGTCCGCATGACGAACGTCGGGCTGCTGCCCGGCCCGCACAGCCTGGCGGAGATGATCGCCGCGACCGACGACGGGGTCATGATGGACACCAACCGCTCGTGGTCGATCGACGACAAGCGGCTGAACTTCCAGTTCGGCTGCGAGATCGGCTGGGAGATCCGGGGCGGAAAACGCGGCCGGATGCTGCGGAACCCCACCTACACCGGCATCAGCCCGCGCTTCTGGGGATCGATGGACATGCTGGGCAACCGGTCCGAGTGGACCTTCTGGGGGACGCCGAACTGCGGCAAGGGCGAGCCCGGGCAGGTGGGCCACACGGGGCACCCAGCCGTGCCGGCACGCTTCCGGGGCGTGCGGGTGGGGGTGCGGGGGTGACCGGCGCAGGGTTCGAGGGGGGCGTCCACCCCACGGGCACCGACCGGTCCGGCGCCACCGCCCCGGCCGACGACCTGCTCGCCATCGCGGATCAGGTGCTCGACCTGGTCCGGGCCAGGGCGGCCGGCGGCGAGGCGGAGGTCACGGTCCGCCTGGGAAACGAGGCGCTGACCCGGTTCGCGAACGGCTTCATCCACCAGAACGTCGCCGAGGAGACGCGCCGGGTGCTGCTGCGCGTCGCGCTCGACGGGCGGTCGGCGAGCTCGAGCGCCGACGGATTCGAACGCGAGGGGCTGGCGCGGCTGGTGGACGACGTCCTGCAGGTGGCTCGCAGCCGCCCGGAGGACCCCGACTGGCCCGGGCTGACGGACGCGGCCCCGGCAGCCGGCGTGGAGCACTGGGACGATCCGACCGCCTCGGCCCCGCCGGACGAACGGGCGCGCCGGGTGCGGGAGTACGTCGACGCGGCCGGCGGCCTGGAGACGGCCGGTTCCTGCCTCTCCGCCGGGACGGCGGTGGCCTTCGCGAACACCGCGGGGCAGCGGCTGACGGGCCACACGACCGTGGCGGGCCTCTCGGGGATCGCCCGGACGGCGACGTCCGACGGCAGCGCGCGGGACGCCTCGGTGCGACTCGCGGCGCTCGACGGTGGCGTGCTCGGCAGGCGCGCAGCTGGGAAGGCGCGCGACGCCGCGGACCCGACCGACCTCGATCCCGGCCGGTACGAGGTGGTGCTCGAGCCGCAGTGCGTGGCGAACATGCTGGAGTTCCTGTTCCTGCACGGGTTCAACGGCCGGGCCGTGCAGGAAGGTCGCTCGTTCGTCCGCCTCGGCGAGGCGCAGTTCGACCGCTCCATCACGCTCCTCGACGACGCCGCCGACCCGGGCCAGGTGGGTATCGTCTTCGACGCCGAGGGCACGCCGAAACGACGCGTCGAGGTCGTCCGGGCGGGGGTCACCAGCGCGATCCTCCACACCCGCCGGACGGCGGGGAAGGCCGGTACGCAGAGCACCGGCCACGCGACCGAGGGCGCCGGGCAGTGGGGCGCGGTGCCGGCGAACGTGGTGCTCGCCGCAGGCGATCTTCCGGGGGCCGAGCTGGTCGCCGGCATGGACCACGGCCTGCTCGTCACCGACTTCTGGTACACCCGCATCCTCGACCCCCGGACCCAGGTGGTGACCGGCCTGACCCGCAACGGCGTCTGGCTGGTGGAGGGCGGCCGGATCGTGCGACCGGTCCGTAACCTGCGGTTCACGCAGTCGTTCCACGAGGCGCTCGGGCCGGGAGCGGTGCTCGGGGTGGGCTCCGAGCGGACGCTCATCCTCGACGGCCTGGAGGCCGCCTACCTGGTGCCCGGCCTGCACCTGGCGGCATGGAACTTCACCGGGGGGGCGCGAGGCTGAGCCCGATGGACCCCGCCCCGGATCGTGTCCTGGTGACCTACGCGAGCACGGGCGGCTCGACCGCC
>JAJYDP010000048.1:0-5261 GCA_021777365.1 Chloroflexota bacterium
GGTCGCGTCGACCTCGTGCACGGGGGTGTCGAGCCCGCGCTCTGCCAGCACCTCCTGCAGCAGAGACCGCGCGGCCGGGTGGTTGGGGCAGTCCTCGAACCAGAGCAGTTCGATCTCGATCATCAGGTGGTTCCTCGCATCGTCGAGTGTCCCGTCCTGCTCGGGACGCCCATCGGTCGGCGCCCGGCCGCCGGAGTGTCAGTGTACCGGGCGAGCACGATCGGTCGCCTGCAGCGCCGTGCCAGATGACCCGTGGGCACGGTGCCGTCTGCGCCTATGACATCTCAGCGGGGCTTGACACACTGGCCGCTGAGATGTTGCTGCTGTCGATCCTCACGATCCTTCTGTTCGGACTCTCGTTCCTGTCGGGGATGCTGGGGCTCGGGGTGGCCTTCATCGCCGTCCCGGTGCTCGGGCTGTTCGGCTTCGATCTGAAGGATGTCATTCAGCCCTGGTCGCTGCTGCTCAACGGGCTGACGGCGATCAGCGGCGCGATCGCGTTCTGGCGCGCCGGGATGGTCGACTGGCGGAGCGCGATCCCGCTGGTCGTCATCACCACCATCGGGGCGCCAATCGGTGTCTGGCTCCTCCAGTTCGCGTCGACCGACCTCGTGTGGTGGCTCTACGTCGGGGTCCTCGTCTTCCTCGCTGTGCGTATGCTGCTGCCGCGAGGCAAGACGACCGAGGACCTCGCGTCGATCACCGACCGGTCCCGGCTGGAGGCCGGGGCGGGGGCCGCGCCCATCTCGATCTTCGCCGGCTTCCTCGGCATTGGCCCCGGGTTCCTCCTGATGCCGACCCTGACGCTGGTGGGGTACTCCGCGCGTCTGGCCGCCGCCACCAACAGCGTCGCGGTCACGCTGCCATCCTTCTCGGCGTTCGCCAGCCACCTCGGGTCGGCCACGTTCGACTGGCCGACGGTCGTCGTCACCTCGATCGCCGCCGTCGTCGGAGCCTGGCTCGGCGCGCGTTTCACGGCCGGCAAGGTGAAAAGCGCCACGCTCTCGCGCATCTTCGCCATCGCGCTCGTGGCGCTCGCCCTGCAGCGCGCCTGGATCCTCCTGGCATGAACGCCGCTCGGGTGGACGCGCACGGCACGGCAGTGGACATGCACCATGGGGCCTGAGGCGCTGATCCAACACGCCGCGCCGGTCGAGCCGACGTGCCGAATCGACCTACCGGTGCCCGATGTGCGCGAGCAGGTCGCCGCTGCCGCGCTGCTCGCCGACCACACGCGCTCGACCATCCTCGCGATGCTGCGGTCCGGCCCCGCCTGTGTCTGCGAGATCGCGGGCGCACTCGACGAACGTCCGAACAACGTGAGCAACCACCTGGCGCGGCTGCGCGAGGCCGGCCTGGTCCGGGCGAGCCGGCACCACGCCGACGCGCGCTGGGTCTACTACGAGCGCGACGAGGCGGCCTGTGCCGCGGCCCTCGCTCACCTTCGCGCGCTGCTGGAGCCATCGGCATGAAGCGGATCGAGGTCCTCGGCCCCGGGTGCTACTCCTGCTACCTGCTGGAGCAGGCCGCGCGGGAGGCCGTGACGCTGGCCGGTGTCGAAGCGGAGGTGATCAAGGTCACCGACTACGGCCGCATCCTCGCCCACGGGGTCATGCACACCCCGGGACTCGTCATCGACGGCCGCGTCGTGAGCGCCGGCCGCATCCCCACCCCCACCGCCATCGCGGCCTGGCTGCGCGGCTGACCGCCGACCGTCGCGCCCGAACGCCAAGGAGCATTCGATGTCCCGCCTCCGTTCCTTCCAGGAGCACCTCAACCGCTGGATGCTCCTCTACGTGGCCCTGGCCATGGCCCTCGGGCTCGCCATCGGCTACCCCGCGGCGTCGGTCGCCAGGGCCGCCACCGCGACCATCGGCGGGCTCACCACGGTAGCGGTCTTCTTCATCGTCTATCCCATGATGGTCAACGTGCACTTCGAGGCGCTCGCGCGGGCCGGGCGCAACCTGCGCGCGGTGGGCCTGGCGCTCGTCTTCAACTTCCTGTGGGCGCCGCTCTTCGGCTGGCTCCTCTCGGCGCTCTTCATCCACGAGCCGCTCCTCGCCCTGGGCTTCATGCTGGTGATGGTGGTGCCCTGCTCGAGCATGGCGATCGGCTACACCGGCCTGGCCAGGGGGGATCTCGAGCTGGCCACCGTGATCGTGGCCCTGAGCTTCCTGCTCGCGGTGGTGGCGGTCCCCGCCTGGATGGTGGTGTACGCCTCGAGCTACCACGTGCCGGTGCCCATCGGGGATCTCATCACCTCGATCCTGACCGTGCTGGTGGCGCCCATGATCCTGGGCTACGCGACCCGCTGGGCGCTCCTGCGCTGGCTCGGGCAGGCCGGCTTCGGCAAGCTGCAGCCGCTCTTCCCGGCGCTCTCGCTGCTGGCCATGTACGCGATCGTGTTCCTGATCTTCTTCGGCAAGGCCACCCTCATCGTGAGCAAGTGGAGCACGGTGCTGCTGCTGCTGGTGCCCAACGCGATCTTCATCGCGGTGACCCTGCTGCTCGTCACCTGGCTGGCCAGGCGCCTCGGCATGGGCTACGCCGAGAACATGGCCCTCGCGTTCAGCAGCACCGGCAAGAACAACGGCACCGCGATCGCCATCGCGAGCAGCGCCTTCTCGCCGCTCGTGGCCATCCCGGCCGCCACCATGCCGATCTTCCAGATCCTGCTGATGGTCTTCTACCTGCGCTCGGCGGACCGGGTGCGGGCCTGGTTCGAGGGGCGACGGGCGGCCGCGGTGGCGGCGCCGGATCCATCCGCGTGAGACCCGCAGGACGCGCGACACAGGAGAGAGAGAAGAACCACATGACGCCCCCCACCCAGGCACAGCCACAGGTCCTGGCGGTCGTCTCCAGGCAGGTCGACGACCTGACCGCCACGGTGCAGGCCCGCTCCTGGACCACCACCTGGGCCATCACCGGCACCCAGCCCGTGGATGCGCCAAAGCCCACGGAGGCGCTGATCGGCGCGCTGGCGGCCTGCATGATCTCGGGCATCCAGCGCGAGAGCGCGGCGACCGGCCTGCGCATCGATGCCGTCGAGGTCACGGCCGAGGCAACCCGCTTCGGCGGACCGGACGGTCCGTGCCTGGGCGACTTCCGGGTCCATGTCACCGTCACCAGCCCGGAGCCCGAGGAGGCGCTCATCCCGCTGCTGGAGGCCCTGCGGCAGAACGGCACCGTCACCAACACGCTGCTGCTCGGTCAGCCCATCGAAATCAACTACCAGGTGGTGCCGGCCGCCTGATGGCGTGCCAGGGCGCCCACCGAACGTCCCGGATAGGCCGGGATGAGGAGGCACTCCGATGTTCCAGAAGATCCTGTGGGCGACCGACTTCTCTCCGCACGCGCGTGACGCCGGTCGCCAGGCACTCGCCTGCGCGCAGTGCTCGCATCGCCCGGTCGACGTTCTGACCGTGGTGGCCCCCGATGACCTGCCGCCGTTCCTGCTCGATGTCCCCGACCCATTCATTGCCGAGGAGGCGGTCCACGAGGCCGAGCGGCGGCTGGAAGCCGAACACGAGGCCCGGGTCCAGCAGGAGCTCGAATCCGAGACCCAGTTCCTGCGCGATGCCAGGGTCGAGACGAACCTGCACGTCCGGGTCGGCTCGCCGGGAGCCGAGATTCTGGCAGCCGCCCAGGAGCTCGGCAGCGACGTGATCGTGATGGGCTCGCACGGAAAGCGCGGCCTGGAGGAGCTACTGATGGGAAGCACCGTGGAGCACGTCACCAAGCGCGCAGCCTGCCCGGTGCTCGTCGTGCGCTGATGGTGTCAACCGCGCCGGATGCCGTCGCCGGGTCAGCCGTCAGCAGCGCGGCAGCGACGGGTGCGCGTGCCGAGGGGGTCGGCCCCCGCGCGCGAGTCGTGCCGGGGGTGGTCGAGCTCTTCGCGACGTTCTTCACGATCGGCCTGACCTCGTTCGGCATGGCCATCCTGCAGAACATCCGCTCGGTGCCGGTCCGACGCGGCTGGGTCGATCGCGAGGAGATCGACGAGGGGCTCGGGCTCGTGCAGCTCTACCCCGGCGCCATCATGGTCGATCTGGTCGCCTATATCGGCTACCGGATCCACCGCGTGGTTGGCGCCCTCGCCGCCACGGCGGGGTTCGTCACGCCGGCGCTGGTGCTGATGCTCGGCCTCTCGTGGCTGTACGCGACCTACGGGGCCGCGCCCGGCGTGGCCGGCCTCGTGGTCGGGCTCGATGCCATCGTGGTGGGAGTGGTGGCGAGCGTGGCGATCGATTTCGCCCTGCAGCACGCCCGCGGCACGGTGCCAGCGCTGCTCGCCCTGGCCGGGTTCGCGGTGGCCGTGAGTGGCGCCAACCTGCTTTGGGCCGTGGTGGGAGGGCTGGTTGTCGGCGCGATCGCGGTGCGACCGGGACGGGCCGGCGGGAGTGCCATGGGCACCGGCGGCAAGGCCATGGGCACCGGCCCGTCGACGGTGCCCGGATCGCGTGACAGCGGTGAGGTGTCGAACGTGGCCCCCGCTCCGGCCCCGACCGACGAGTCAATGTCGTGGCGGCGCCTCGGCGTGGCCCTTGTCCCGGGCGCGATCGTCGCAGCCGCAGCGGCAGTCGCGGCCGTGTCGAGCGGCGTGGTGCCGGCGCTCTTCCTGGACATGACCAGGATCGGGACCGTCGCGTTCGGCAACGGCTCGACCATCCTGCCAGTGTTGCAGCAGGACGTGGTCGACAGCCGGCACTGGATGGGCCTGCCCGAGTTCGGGGTGGCGATCGGGTTCGGCCAGGTCACGCTGGGACCCTTCCTGATCAGCGCGGCGTTCGTAGGGTATCGCGTGGCCGGGCTATGGGGCGGCGTGCTCGCCGCCATCGCCATCTTCGCCCCGAGCGTCGCGATGACCACGGTGACGGCCGAGATCTACCCGTGGCTGCGCCGCTGGGCCTGGGTCAAGAGGGCCGTGGCCGGGGTCATGGCCGTCTTCGTCGGCCTGCTGGCCAGCGTGGCGCTCTCGCTCGGGCGGCCCGTCCTGGCGCTGCCCGCCGCGCTCATCCTGCTGGCCGCGGCGTTCGTCGCCGTGCGGGTGGCCCGCTGGAACCTCATCGCCGTGTTCGGGGCCGGGCTGACCGCCTGGGCGATCTACCTCGCGCTCGGCGGCCACTGGCACTAGACCGAAGCTCCAGCGGCCGCACGCTCCGCCGTGAGCACGAACGGATCCCGATCTGAGCACGATTGGCCCACGTTTCACGGTGTGAGGCGTAGGCACGAAAGAGATTGACGGATGAGCCGAGATCGGG
>JAJYDP010000048.1:5271-14128 GCA_021777365.1 Chloroflexota bacterium
GCCACTGGCACTAGATCAACGCCCTGCCCGAAGGCGGGCACGTCCACCTCAAGGAGTCATTCGGAATGACACAGTCGCCTGCCACACCGGAGGACAAGTTCCTCAAGCCCTGGCACGGCATCCCCCGCGCCGAGATCCCCTGGTTCCCCACCGTGGACCCCGACGTCTGCATCGGCTGCGGTACCTGCGTCGTCAGCTGTTCGCGGGGTGTCTACCGCTTCGATTTTGACCGCAAGAAGGCCGTGGTCGGCGACCCGATGCACTGCATGGTTGGCTGCCGCACGTGCGCCAGTACCTGTCCGGCCCACGCGATCAGCTTCCCCCCGGCGCAGGTGGTGCTCGACCTGGAACTGAGGCCCGAGGTGCGTCACTCTATCGAGGACGAGCTGCTGGCGCGTCGTGCACAGATCGCGCTCGTTGACGTCCTGCCGCATCCCGACCGCCTCATCCAGCTCCAGATCCGCGAAATCCACGATATCGGCGCCGCGACGCGCCTCTTCCTGCTGAAGCCTCACCGGCCAGAGGACTGCATGTGCGAGTTCACGCCCGGCCAGTACCTGGAAATCTGGGTCCCCGGCACCGACTGGATGTCGCGGGCGTACTCGATCGCCAACGCGCCCAGCGCGGATGGCTCCGTGGAGCTGCAGATCAAGAAGGTCGAGGGCGGGCGACTCTCCACCTGGGCGTTCGAGGAGGCCAGGGTGGGTGACGTGGTGACGGCGCGGGGGCCCTTGGGTGCGTTCACCATGCGCTCCGCTCCGGACAGGTCGCTTGTGTTCGTGGCGCGCGGAATGGGTTTCGCCCCGATGAAGGCCCTCATCGAGCAGCAGCTGGCGCTTTTCCCGCAGCGCCAGGTGCGCCTCTTCTGGGGGGCGACCTCCTCGAGCGACTTCTACGACCTGGACGCGATCGCAAGCTGGCTGTGCAGCGATCCGAACCTGCAGGTCACGCTCGTCGCCCGCAACTTCGACGACGACTTCGTGGCGCCGGATCGGGCGGCCACCGTGGCAGGGCGCGTGTCCGACGCGGTTCTCGGTTCCGGCCTCGACCTGTCGGACACCGACGCCTACGTCGCCGGCCCGCGGATCACGGTCGCCGACTCCATCGCGGCATTGCAATCGCGGGGCGTCCCCTCGACGCACATCTTTGCCGACTCATATGGGATCTGAACGGGGTCGCGAGCGGGCCCGCGCGGCCGGCCCCAAACGGCCCGATAGCCGCGTGCCGGACGGCCCTCCGACCTTGACCGCGACGGCGGCAGACTGGCCTTCCCGACGCTGGAGCATGCACGTGCCGACGCGCCTGCCATCGGCGCGTGCGGGGAGGGGCGGCAGATGGACGTCCTGAAGCCGAGGAGCCTGGAAGAGGCGCTGTCCCTCAAGGCGAGGTGGCCCGAAGCGCTCCCGATCGCTGGCGGGACCGACCTGATGGTCGAACTGAACGCCGGCCGCAGGCATCCGACGGCCGTCATCGACGTGTCCCATCTTCCAGAGCTGAAGGAGTGGGGGACGGACGGCGGTGCATGCTTCCTGGGAGCCGGCGTTACGTACGCCAGCATCCTGCGAGGGCCGGTGGGCTGGGATCTGCTGGCCAGCGCCTCCCGAACCGTGGGCTCACCCCAGATCCGTGCCCGGGGAACGGTGGGCGGCAACCTTGGGACGGCCTCCCCCGCGGGCGACAGTCTCCCGGTGCTCGCAGCGTACGACGCGGAGGTGCTCCTGCGGTCGGAATCCGGAACGCGATCGCTGCCCTGGCACGCGTTCCTGGTGGGACCCAAGCGCACGGCGATCCGGCCGGACGAGCTGATCGTGGGTGCGCGCTGGCCAGGTCGGCGGCACGTGGGCACCTACTCCAAGATCGGCACCCGGAGCGCCATGGTCATCGCCGTGGCCAGCCTGGCCCTGGTGATCGACGAGGATGCCCGCGACGTGCGGGTCGCACTCGGGTCGGTGGGGCCGACCGTCCTGCGCGCGCACGAGGCCGAGGCGTTCGCCGCTTCGGCGCTGGCCGATGCCGGGGCCTGGGATGACCCCGGCGTGCCGGTTCGGGCCGGGGTGACCCAGGAGTTCGGCGCGCTGGTGGCGAGCGCCGCGCGCCCCATCGACGATGTCCGCGGGACCGCAGCCTACCGGCGCCACGCCTGCGCCGTCCTGGGCGCTCGGGCGCTCGGGTGGCTCCTCCGGGAGCGATCGACGCCGACGCAGGCGGCGTGAGAGATCGAGATGCAGATCAAGCTGAACGTGAACGGAGCGTGGCGGGAGGCGCGGATCGTGGGGGACGAGAGCCTCCTCGTGGTCCTTCGCGAGCACCTCGGACTCGCGGGCGCCAAGAATGCCTGCGAGCAGGGGGAATGCGGCTCCTGCGCCGTGTGGCTGGACGGTGACGTCGTGAATGCCTGCCTGGTGCTCGCGGCCCAGGCCGACGGCGCGGAGGTTCGCACCGTGGAGAGCCTCGCGCGGGATGGCCGCCTGCACCCGGTCCAGGAGGCGTTCCTCGACGCCGGCGCGGTGCAGTGCGGGTTCTGCACGCCGGGTCTGATCGTCGGGGCCATCGACCTCCTGGGCCGGGAGCCCCACCCCGACGAAGCCACTATCCGGGAGGCGCTCGCCGGCCACCTCTGCCGGTGCACCGGCTACCAGAAGATCGTGGATGCGGTCCAGCTGGCCGCGACCAGGCTGTGAGGGGACCGGCGATGGGGGTCGAGACGGGAACCCCGGAGGCAATCGGGTCGAGGGGACGCCGGGTCGGCGGGTTGCCCCGGGTCACCGGGGAGTTCGTGTTCGGCACCGACCTTCGCGTCGAGGGCATGCTGCACGGCCACGTCGTCCGAAGCCCGCACGCGCACGCCCGCATCGTGTCGATCGACACGACGAAGGCGCGGTGCATGCCCGGCGTGCACGCCGTGCTCAGCGCGGAGCAGCTCCCCGCCAGGCGGACCTACGGGCTCGAGTTCGACGACCAGCCGGTGCTGGCCGCTGATCGGGTTCGCTACGAGGGTGAGCCGGTCGTGGCCATCGCCGCCGACACGCTGGCGCAGGCCCGCGCCGCCGGGGGGGCGGTGGCGATCGAGTACGAGGTCCTCCCGGCGCTGACCGACATGGAGGAAGCAATCCGGCCGGATGCCCAGGCAATCCACGAGTGGGGGAACATCGTCCGCCACGTCCGAATCGAGCACGGCGATCCGGACGCGGAGGCGGAGGTGTGGGTCGAGGGCTACTACGAGACCACCATGCAGGATCAGGCAGCGCTTGGACCTGAGGCGGCGCTCGCCATTCCCGCCGAGGACGGCGGGATGGACCTTCACGTCATGACCCAGTGGCTCCACGTGGATCGTCACCAGATCGCACCGTGCCTGGGCCTTCCCGAGGAACAGGTTCGGCTGCACCTCGCCGGCGTGGGTGGGGCGTTCGGCTCGCGCGAGGACGTCAACCTGGAAATCCTGGCCGGAGTGCTGGCGCAGGCGACCGGCCGTCCGGTCAAGATCGACAACACCCGGGAGGAGTCCTTCCGGGGCCACGTTCACCGCCATCCGTCCCGGTACTGGGTACGCCATGGGGCCACGCGTGACGGCAGGCTGGTGAACGTGCGGGTGCGGGCCCTCCTCGATGGCGGGGCCTATACCTCATCCACGCCTGCCGTGCTCGCCAACGCCGCCGTGTTCGCCACGGGGCCGTACGAGGTGCCCAACGCGCTGATCGAGGCGACGGCCGTCTACACGAACAACCCGCCGTGCGGGGCCATGCGGGGGTTCGGCTCGCCCCAGCCCTGCTTCGCCTACGAGTCCCAGATGGACAAGCTGGCGCTTGCCTTGAGGATGGACCCCGTTGAGCTTCGCCTGAGGAACGCCGTACACACCGGATCAGTGTTCCCCACGGGACAGACGATCATGGGTGAGGCACCGGTCGCGGAGCTCCTCCAGCGGTGCCGGGCCATCCCGCTGCCCGAGGAACCGGTCGCGGCGTCCGCGCTGGATCTGCCAGGCGGGTCGGGGAACGTCACGCATGGCGAGGGGGTCCGGCGGGGCGTGGGGTACGCGCTGGGGTTCAAGAACATCGGCTACAGCGAGGGGTTCGACGACTCCTGCGAGGCGAGGGTGACCCTGGCCGCGGGAGTCGATGCGCCCGTCGTCGAGGTGCACAGCGCGGCTGTGGACTCGGGCCAGGGGCTCGCAACGGTCCTGGCCCAGGTGGCACGCGCCGAGCTGGGCGTCCACGACGTCGTGCTCCACGACACGGACACGCTGGTCGGTTCGGCTGGCTCGAGCTCCGCGTCGAGGCAGACCGTGATGTCTGCGGGCGCCGTCCAGTCGGCGTGCCACGCGGTCCGGGAGGAGCTCTTCGCGAGGGTCCGCCGGCGGCCGGGGTTGACCGACCTCGCGCTGTCCCTCGAGGACGGCTGGGTGCTGGCAGACCGCGTGCCGGTCGCGCGCGTGCAGGAGTTCCTCGACACGCCGCTGACGGCGACCCGGGTCTTCCGCCATCGGCAGACGCAACCGCTGGATGCACACGGGCAGGGGGACGTGCATCCCTTCTTCGCGTTCGTGGCCGAGCGCGCCGTCGTGGATGTCGATCTCGACCTCGGGCTGGTGCGCGTGGTCCAGCTCGCCGTCGTCGAAGACGTGGGACGCGTCATCAACCCGGTGGGGTTCGAAGGGCAGGTCCAGGGTGGGGTCGCCATCGGGATGGGCCACGCCGTGATGGAGGAGGTGCGGCTGGACGGGGGGATCATGCAGAACCCCTCCTTCACCGACTACCTCATCCCCACCTTCCTCGACGTGCCTCCGGTCGTCTCGGAGTTCGTGGAACACGCCGAGCCGGGGGTCCCGTACGGTGCCAAGGGCGTCGGCGAGGTCCCGACGATCGCGGCGACCGTGGCCGTGGTCAACGCCCTGCGGGCGGCATCGGGGAGGGAGCTGAACCGGGTTCCGGTCCGCCCGGACGACCTCATCGGCCTTGCGGCCCCCGCCACGTCATCGGGCCGACCGCCGTCGCCGTCGGTCGCCGGCCCGCGGCCGACGCTCGAGTACTACGGTCGCGGTGGCGGGCAGGGGGACCTGATGGGCCATGGCTCTCTGGGTTCCGAGATGGCCCCACGCACGGCCGTTCGATGATGGAGGACTCGCCTTGTACGATCGCATCCTGACCGCCGTCGACGGCAGCGGACCGTCGACGCGCGCCTACCGGGAGGCCGTTCGCCTGGCCGCGGACCAGCATGCGCCGCTCAGGGTCGCCCACGTCATCGACCTCGGCGTGGCACTGGCACCGTGGGCCGAGATGGCGTTCGACAACTACGGGACCCTGGAGGCGGCGCTCCGCGATTCGGGCGCGCACATCATCGATGCCGCGATGGCGGAGGCACGCGCCGCGGGCATCGAGGCCGAGTCCGTGATGCTCGAAACCGACGTGGACGACCCGGCCGCCGAGATTCTCGCGGAGGCCGATCGCTGGGGCGCGAACCTCATCGTGATGGGCACCCACGGGCGCCATGGTCTGGCTCACCTCATCCTGGGCAGCGTGGCCGAGGGAGTGGTGCGGCGCGCGACGGTGCCGGTGCTGCTGCTGCGCGCCTCGGACGGCGCGACGCCGGCTGCCTGACCTCCTGCCGAGCGCATAACCCCCGACGGCAGCCAGGCTGCGGCTCGCGCCATGCCGCGTGCAGGCCAAGCGGGCTGAAGAGACGCACCTCGAACAAGTCAATCAGCACCGCTCAGAGTCCCACGGCCGCAAGCAACGCCGCCACCAGCGCCGGACTGAGCGGCGCGGCTCGCGCACCAGGTAAGCGGTCGCCTGGCTGCCGAACGCCAGCGTCACGAACGCGAGCGTCTGCAGGTGATCGGTGTCGAAGCCGAGCACGGCGGCGCCCGCCCAGAAGACGGCGAGTGTCAGCACCAGCGAGGGAAGCGCGACCCCAGCGCTCCCAGCAGCAGCAGCCGCACCTGCCAGCGGTTCGGGCGCTGTGACGAGGGTGCCCGGTCGGTGGTGATCGCCATGGTGGCGAGATCATTGGCGAAGAGCAGCAGCACCATCAGCAGCGGGCTCAGCGCGATGCGGCCGGTGACCAGGAAGACCAGGCTCAGGAAGACCGGCACCTCGAGTTTCTTGATGCTCGAGTTGAGCGCATAGGTCAACATGCGCTGGTAGATCCGGCGGCTGAGCTCGATGGCGGCCACGACGTCCTCCAGGCCCGGTTGGGTCAGCACGATGCTGGCCGCCGCGCGGGCGACGTCGGTGGCGTTGGCCACCGCGATCCCGACCTCTGCCTGCTTGAGGGCGGGAGCGTCGTTGACCCCGTCGCCGGTCATGCCCACCACGTGGCCCTGCTTCCGCAACCGGCGGACCAGGTTGAACTTGTCCTCCGGCAGCACGTCCGCCAGCACCGCGCAGGCCGGCGAGAGCGGACGATCCCGGATCTCGGAAGCCGCGCAGGCCGCCCCGTCGAGTCCCACCTCGGCGGCCACCGCCCGGGCGGTCGGCAGGGTGTCCCGGTGATCATGATCACGCGGAGCCCGAGGCGTTCCAGGTCCGCGACGAGCCCGCGGGACTCCGGCCGTAGCGGGTCCTGCAGGCCGACGGGCCCGGCCAGGCGCATGCGCTTCGCCTCGCCGGTGGCGACCGCCAGCACCCGGAACCCGCGTGCGGCGAGCGATCCCAGGTCCTGCTCGAGGGCTGCCGGCGGGTCGGCGCACAGCGCTACCACGACCGGGGGCGCGCCCTTCACCACCCGAAGAGCAGTCTCCGCCAGCTCGACCTGCGCCTCCGAGATCTTGGTCTCCGGGGCGAACGGCGTGAAGCTGACCCGGCGCATGCCGGAGAGGTCCGCTTCCGCGCGCGACGCGCCCGCCAGGATGGCTCCTGGGTGCGGGGATGACCGCGGGCGTTACACGCGTCGCCTTCCGGCTGATCGCACGGGCGTGCCAAACCGGCCCTGGACCTCAGCCGCGAGGGTGGCCTGGCTGATCCGGCCGTTCGCCGCCTGCAGCGAGCGATCCAGCAGCCACGCCGAGTCTGCCGCCGAAAGCGGCGACGTGCTTGCGAGCGACGGCCCCGCGTTGTAGGAGCCGTTCGCGGGCATCCCGCTGGTGTCGCCCTCCGCGATCTTGACCAGCCTGACACGGGTCCCGTTGAACGCCGAGTCGCCGGCGATCGGGTCGGTGAGCGCGACGTCCTTGAGGTACGGATCCACGGCCATCGCCGGGTTCGGGACGAGGCCCTTCGCGCGGGCTGGCTCACCCGCGATGCGCTGCCCGTCGATCACGATGTCCGACGCGCCGTACGCCCAGTGGCCGTAGCTCCAGGAGACGGCGACCGATCCCGGACGGACGCCCTCCACGACCCGCACGCGGCCAGCCACGGTCTGTGTTTGCCCGACGTACGTCTCGAAGTTGCCCGCAAAGTCCGGACCCTCGATGCGCACCACGTTCCCGTCGTGCAGCCCGAGTCGTTTCGCGTCGACGCTGTTGAGATAGACGAAGTTCTCGGGCATCAGTGCCATCTGCGCGGCGTAGTTGCCCGGCGTACGCGACTGGCCGCCCCAGATCTCCTTGTAGGTGAAGAGGTCCAGGTCGTACTCGGCGGGGAAGACGACAGCCTGGCCGACGGTCGACGCCAGCGACTGGTAGACGGGAACGCCCGAGAAGGGTTGACCGGTCATGGAGTTCTTCGCACTGCCGATCGGTTCGACGTAGAGGTTGAGGAGCTTGCCCCACGTGTGCGCGAGGTACGCCCCGTTGTAGGCCTTCGAGGACGACTCGAACCGTCCGCCTCGGTCGAGCACGGTGACGACCCGCCGCCAGTGCTCGCCGACGGCGGCCTGCCACCTCGCTTCATCGAAGACGGCCGCCGGCAGGTGACGGCGTGCCTTGCGGAACAGCGCCACTTCGGCGTCGCTCGCGTCGGGGACCTTGTCGCCGTCCTTGTCCCCCCAGCCGACGTTGGCGACCATCTTGAGGTGATAGTCCTCGGAGCGGCCCAGGTTCATGCCTGCACCAAGGCCGTTCTGCCCGAACCCCGACGTCCCGAGGCGCTCGGCGAGCGCGATGACGAGCGTGTCGGTGCTGAGGACCATGGACTCGCCGCCCACCGTGACCGTGTCGGTGACAGGCGCCGCCACGGGCTGCCGGAACTTGGTGTTCTTCGTGACCACCACGGGACTCGTGCCCACGCCGTTGGACCAGCGTTCGAGATACGAGAGGTCCGGGAACAGGTAGTCGGCGTACATGCTCGTCTCGCCGATCGTGACGTCCGTGGCGATGAAGAGCGGCAGGCGCTCGGTGTCGCGCAACATGGCGATCTGGAGATGGCCGGCCGGCGTCGCCAGCGCGGGTGTCCCATAGTGCAACCACAGGATCCTGGCCGGGTACGGGTAGCCCGCGTAGGCCGCCGGGATCACTTCCTGGTAGACGTCAAACGTGAACGGGAACCACGGGCGATCAGCGGGATAGCCGTGGAACAGGGTGCTGGACTCGTACGTCCCGCTGGCCTCGCGGGTCAGTTTGACCCCGAACTTGGTCAGGGCCCCGGGGTGCATCTGGTCCAACGGGAACGGCTGGCCGGGCTTGGCGCCCATGAAGTCCCAGCCTCCGCCGCCGGACGTGAATCCGCCCTTGTGATCGACGCTGCCGATCAGGAAATTCAGGGCAATGATGGCCTGGGCGGCGTAGTACCCGTAGGTCGTCTTGATCGGGCCCCGGTAGAAGTCGATGCCGGCCTGTTTCCCGTGCGCAGTGAACTCGGAGGCCAGGGCCACGATGGTCGCCTGGTCGATCCCGCTCTCCTGCGCGTAGAAGTCGAGCCCGTTCGAGTACGCGCTCTCCTTGAGCACGTGGAAGCCGCTCTTCACGTTGAGCCCGGCCACCGTC
>JAJYDP010000821.1 GCA_021777365.1 Chloroflexota bacterium
GGAATGTGGCAGCTGGACGCCCGACGGGACGGCTGGCCGGGAGCGGCCCCCGTGCCTGACGGGCGGCCCGGCGCCCGACGGGACGGCGTGGCGCCACAGGGACGGGCTGGCGCCCGGCGGGGCCCCATGCCCGATGGGCCGGCGGCGGTCGGCGTCGTCCGGCGGGCGACGTCCTCCGGTGGGCGACGTCCTCCGGCGGGCCGGGAGCCCCCTTACTCCCTTATCGGACGACGATGTTCACCAGGCGGCCGGCCACGTGGATCACGCGGTCCGGCGTGCGATCGGCGAGGATCGCGCGGATCTTCTCGCGCTCCAGCACGATCGCCTCGATCTCGGTCGGCGACAGTCCGGCCGGCACCTGCACGCGGTCGCGCAGCTTGCCGTTGACCTGCACCGGCAGCTCGACCAGCTCCTCGGCCACCAGCGACTCGTCCCACGCGGGCCACGGCTCGGCGTGGATGGAGCGCCAGGACTCGCCCCGTGCCTCGAGGATGCGCGACCACAGCTCCTCGGAGATGTGCGGCGCCGACGGCGCGAGCATGTGCAGCAGCAGGTCGACGGCCTCGTTCCAGGCCTGACCGCCGGCCACCTCCGTGCCGCGGTAGCGCATCAGCACGTTGGTCAGCTCCATGAGGTGAGCCACCATCGTGTTGAAGCGATAGCCCTCGAACTCGCCGGTGACCTGCTTCAGCGTGCGGTGCGCCGAGACGCGCAGCGTCCGCTCGGCATCGGCGGCCGTCTCTCCGGCCGGGAGCCGGCCCGCGTCGGGGTCGCCGGCCTCGGTGCCGGTCGGGTCGAGCGTCACGGTCCAGACGCGGCCGAGGAAGCGGCTGATCCCACCGATCCCGGTCGAGCTCCACGGCCCGCCCTGGTCCCAGGGCCCCATGAACATGAGGAAGAGCCGGACGGTGTCGGCGCCGTGGCGCGCGACGAGCTCGTCCGGGTCCTGCACGTTGCCCCGGCTCTTCGACATGCGCTCCCCGTCGGCGCCCAGGATCTGGCCCTGGTTGAACAGCCGCCGGAACGGCTCGCGCTCGTGCACCAGCCCGAGATCGGCCAGCGCCTTGGTGAAGAACCGGCTGTACAGGAGGTGCATGACGGCGTGCTCGGCGCCGCCCGTGTACTGGTCGACCGGGCACCATGCGCGCTCGAGGGGCCCGTCGATGGGACCGTCCTGGTTGTGCGGCGAGAGGTACCGCCACCAGTACCACGAGCTGTCCACGAAGGTGTCCATCGTGTCGGTCTCTCGGGTCGCCGGGCCGCCGCAGCGCGGGCACGTCGTGTTGAGCCAGGCGGCGTTCGCCTTCAGCGGGCTCTCGCCCGTGACCTTGAAATCGACGTCGCGCGGCAGCGTGACCGGGAGCTGGTCCTCGGGCACGCCCACGATCCCGTCGCGCTCGCAGTAGACCACCGGGATCGGCGTTCCCCAATAGCGCTGGCGGCTGATCAGCCAGTCGCGGATGCGGTACGTGACGGCGCGCTCGCCCAGGCCGCGTGCCTCCAGGTCGGCGACGATCGCGTCGAACCCCTGGACGGCCGACCGCCCGCTGTACGGGCCGCTGTTGACCATCACCTCGTCGTCGGAGTGCGCGATGAACGCCTGGCCGCCGTCCGGGCCGGCGGCCACCATCCCGGCCACGCGGACGGCCTCCGCCGGGTCCGCCGGCGCAATGACCTGGCGGATCGGGAGCCCGAACCTGACCGCGAACTCGTAGTCGCGCTCGTCGTGGGCGGGGACGGCCATGATGGCGCCCGTCCCGTAGCCCAGCAGCACGTAGTCGGCGATCCAGATCGGGATCCGCTCGCCGTTGACCGGGTTGATCGCCTCGGCCCCCAGCGGCACGCCGGTCTTCTCCCGTTCCGTGGACAGCCGGTCGATCTCCGACTTGCGGCGCGCCTCGTACTGGTACGCCTCGACCGCCTCGCGCTGCCCGGAGTGCGTGAGCCGTGCGACCAGCGGGTGCTCCGGGGCGAGGACCATGAACGTCGCTCCGAAGAGGGTGTCCGGGCGGGTCGTGAAGACGCGCAGCGGCTCGCCGCCCGCCTGGTGGGAGTCGGGCGCGACGGTGAAGGTGACCTCGGCGCCCTCCGACCGGCCGATCCAGTTGGTCTGCATGACGCGCACGGGCTCCGGCCAGTCGATGCCGTCGAAGCGCAGCAGCTCGTCGGCGTACTTCGTGATCCGGAAGAACCACTGCTCCAGGTCGCGCTTGATGACCGGGGTGCCGCAGCGCCAGCAGTGGCGGTCCGCGCCCTCGACCTGCTCGCGGGCCAGCACGACCTGGTCCTTCGGGCACCAGTCGACCGGCGCCATCGCGCGGTACGCCAGGCCCGCCTCGAGGAACTTCAGGAAGATCCACTGGTTCCAGCGGTAGTACTCGGGGTTCGCCGTGACGACCTCGGCCGACCAGTCGAACGTGGCGCCCATCGAGCGCAGCTGGCGGCGCATGTTGTCGATGTTGCGCATCGTCCAGTCGGCCGGGTGGATGCCGTGCTTGATCGCCGCGTTCTCGGCCGGCAGGCCGAAGGCATCGAAGCCGATCGGGAAGAAGACGTTCAGGCCGTTCATGCGCCGGTAGCGGGCGATCGCGTCCGTCGGCGTCTTGATGTACCAGTGCCCGATGTGGAGGTCGCCCGACGGGTACGGGTACATCGTCAGGAGGTAGTAGCGGGGCCGCGACGTGTCGTGGAGGTCCGTCCGGTAGAGGCCGAGCTCGGCCCAGCGCGCCTGCCAGCGGGGCTCGATGGCCGCGGGGTCGTAGCGGTCGATGCGGCTTCTGTTCGTGACGGACACGGGAACCTCTCCAGGCGCGGCGGCTGCGTGTGGAACGGCGGG
>JAJYDP010000049.1:0-786 GCA_021777365.1 Chloroflexota bacterium
GAGGTCGACGCGCCAGTCCAGCCCGATGACGGTGGCGCCGGAACCCGCCTGCAGCCGGAGCAGCCCGGCGGTCGCGGTGCCGAACAGGATGGTGGGCACGCCGAGGTCGGCGAGCTCCCACAACAGCCGGCGCAGGTGCGGCAGCACGTGTTGCTCGTAGTCGAACGGCCCGAGCGCGCCCACCCAGCTGTCGAACAGCTGCACCGCCTGCACGCCCGCCTGAATCTGTGCCCGCAGGTACGCGACGGTGGCGCCGGTCAGCCGGTCGAGCAGGGCACGGAAGGTCGCCGGCTCGGTCCGCAGCAGCGCCACGAGCCGCCCCGCGTCCCGCGAGGACCGGCCCTCGACCAGGTAGCTCGCCAGCGTGAACGGAGCCCCGGCGAAGCCGAGCACCGGCACGGGGCTCCCGGCGCGTACCAGCCCGATCGCATCGAGCAGCGGTCCCACCGCCTCATGCGGGTCGAACGTGCGCAGGCCGGCCACGTCGGCGGCCGTCCGGATGGGCCGGTCGATCACCGGGCCCACGCCCTCGACGAAGCGCACGTGTACGCCCATCCCGGGCAGCGGGGTCGTGATGTCGGCGAACATGATCGCCCCGTCCACGCCGAGCCGCCGCACCGGCTGCAGGGTCACCTCGGCGCAGAGCGCGGCGTCGCGGACGATCTCCTCGAGGCCGGCCCGTTCGCGCACGGCACGATACTCGGGGAGCGCCCGCCCCGCCTGCCGCATGAACCAGGCGGGCGTCGCGTCGACCGGCTCGCGCCGGTACGCCCGCAGGAGACGGTC
>JAJYDP010000049.1:796-14117 GCA_021777365.1 Chloroflexota bacterium
GACAGGAACCAGGCCTCCTGCGAGGCCGGCGGGAGCAGGATCCCGGCCTCGCGCATCGCGCGGTGGAAGCGCGCGAACGCCTCCGGGTCCGCCTCGCGGACCTCGTCGAAGTCGCGCGGCGCGGTGGCCCGGAAGAAGACCGTGAGGAGCGATCCGACCCGGCCGACCGACACGGCCCTCCCGGCGTCCCCGGCGGCCGCGAGCAGGCCAGCCTCGAGCCGGTCACCCAGCCGCTCGAGACGTGCATACACGCCCGCGTCCAGCAGCCGCAGCGTGGCCAGCCCGGCGGCCATCGCGGCCGGATGACCGGACAGCGTCCCTGCCTGGTAGACGGGGCCCGCGGGCGCCACCAGGTCGAGCAGCTCCGACCGGCCGCCGTACGCCCCGACCGGCATGCCACCGCCGATGATCTTCCCGAGCACCGTGAGGTCCGGCGTCACGTGGTAGCGGGCCTGCGCCCCGCCGCGCGCGACCCGGAACCCGGTGATGACCTCGTCGAAGACGAGCAGCGCGCCGTTCCGCGCCGTCACCTCGCGCAGCCCCTCCAGGAACCCCGGGGCCGGCGGCACCACCCCCATGTTCGCCGCAACCGGCTCGACGATCACGGCCGCGATCCGGCCCGGGTGCCGGTCGAACAGGAGGTGCACGGAGGCCGGATCGTTGTAGCGCGCGAGCAGTGTCTGCGCGGCGGCGTCGGCTGTGACCCCGGCGCTGGCAGGGAGCGAGAGCGTCGCGAGTCCGGAACCGGCCTGGGCCAGGAGGCCGTCGGCGTGGCCGTGGTAGCCGCCCTCGAACTTGACCACGAGATCGCGCCTCGTCGCGGCCCGGGCCACCCGGAGCGCGCTCATGGCGGCCTCCGTCCCGGAGCTCACGAAGCGGAGCCGCTCGACCGAGGGCATCGCCTCCCGGATCGCCTCGCCGAGCTCCACCTCGGCCGGTGTCGTGGCCCCGAACGGGCCGCCCGCCTCGACCTCGCGCCGGACGGCGTCGACGACGTCGGGATGCGCGTGCCCCAGGATCAGCGGACCGAACGCGCCCACGTAGTCGAGGTAGGCGCGGCCGTCCACGTCGCACACGGTGGCGCCCTCGCCGCGGGCGATGACGGGCGGCTCGCCCCCGACCGCCCGGTACGCCCGGACGGGGCTGTTGACGCCGCCCGGGAAGAGCGACTCGGCCCGGCGCCGCCAGGTCGCGCCCGCGGCGGCCCCCGTCCGCACCCTCATCGCGCCAGTCCCGGGGCACCGAGCAGCCGGAGGGTCTCGCCGATCGGCCGGTGCACGGCGGTCAGGATCGGCGTGTCGCGCACGGTCGAGCGGCGGCTGTCGGAACCGCGCAGCTCGCGCACCAGATCGACGAAGCCGGGGAGGTCGTCCGTCTCGTAGGCGACGATGAAATCCTGGTCGTCGAGCCCGAACGAGCTGGCGAGCAACTGGCGGACCTGGGGGTACTTGTGCCCGATCCGCATGTGCTCGTTCATGATCCCCTGGCGCGCGTCCCGCCCGAGCAGATACCAGTCGGTGGACTTGGTGAACGGATACACCACGAGGTACGCCGACCGGTCCCCCTCGAACAGCGACTGCTCCTGCCGGGTCGGGTTCTTCACGTACTGCGAGGGCTGGATCGCCCCGATCAGGCTCTCGTGCACCGAGAGCCAGGTCCCGAGGCCGGTGCGGAGGGCCGCGGCCGCCGCCTCCTCCAGCGCGCCCACCGACGGAGCCAGGCGCCAGATCAGCAGCTCGGCGCCGGGCTGGAGCCCGATCATCGAGTAGGTGTGGGTGACGACCGACGGGTCGGCGTCCAGCACGGCCGCGAACGCGGCCCCGGATGCGTCGCGATCGGCCTCCGGGAGCCTCCTCCAGGACGGGTCCAGGTGCAGCGCCAGGGCGTGGACGTAGCGGACGTCGCTCACCGCGCGCCCTCCTCGGAGAGCCACGTGGCGACGTCGCCGGCAAGGTAGGTCAGGATCACGTCGGCGCCCGCGCGAGCGATGGCGGTGAGCAGCTCGAGCGCCGCGCGCCGCCGGTCGATCCACCCGCGCTCCGCCGCCGCCTCGAGCATCGCGAGCTCGCCGCTCACCTGGTACGCGGCCAGCGGCAGGTCGAAGCGCTGGCGGGCACGGGACAGCACGTCCAGCGACGTGATCGCCGGCTTGACCATCAGCATGTCCGCGCCCTCATCGGCGTCGAGCGCCATCTCGCGCAGCGCCTCGCGCCCGTTCGCGGCGTCCATCTGGTGGCTGCGGCGATCCCCGAACGAGGGCGTGGAGTCGGCCGCCTCGCGGAACGGGCCGTACAGGGCGGAGGCGTGCTTGGACGCGTACGCCAGGATGGCGATCTCCGACGCGCCGGCGGCATCGAGGCCCGCCCGGATCGCCGCGACCTGGCCGTCCATCATCGCGCTCGGCGCGACGATGTCGGCGCCTGCCTCGGCGTACGCGACGGCCGCGCCGGCGAGCCGGGGGAGCGTCGCGTCGTTGTCGATGCGGTCCCCGGCCACGATCCCGCAGTGCCCGTGCGTGGTGTACTCGCAGAGGCAGACGTCGGCGGCCAGCGCGAGGGGCAGGTCCGCGGCCCGGAGCCGGCGCAGCGCCTCGGGAACGGGCCCTTCCGGGTCCGCGGCCCCCTCGCCGAACGGGTCCTTCTCGCCCGGGATCCCGAAGAGCATCAGCCCGCCGACGCCGAGACCGGACAGGCTCGTCGCGAGTTCCACGACGAGGTCCGGGCTCAGGCGCGCCTGGCCGGGCATGGAGCCGATCGGCTCGCGCCGGCCGCGGCCGGGAACCACGAAGAGCGGCATCACGAGTTGCGCGGGCGAGAGGCGGGTCTCGCGGACGAGCCGGCGCCGGCTGGCGGTGGCACGGAGGCGGCGCGTGCGCTCGAACGCGACGGGAGCGAGCGCTGGCGGGCCCTGCGGATCCGGCCGTGTGCCGGCCGCGCGGGCGATGGCCACAGGGCCGGCGGCGGTCCGCCCGGGTTCCACCGGCGCGTGCAGGGACGTGAACGTCATCGATGAACCTCCGTGGGGTGATCGGCGACCGAGAAGACGTCACCGGGGCGTGGCCGGCGCTCGAGTACGTCGAGGATCGCGTCCGCGAGGGCGTCGACGGTGGGAGCCGCGGCCTGGGCGGCGAGGCGCAGGCCGAGGCGCCGGACCTCGTCCGACGTCGACGGCCCGATCGAGACGAACGGGAGGGCGCGCAGGTCCGCCGCGAGGGTGCCGGCGTCCGGGTCGGTGACGCTGGGCGCGGGTCCCGCGGCGCCCGGACCGGCCGTCGCCGCAAGCGCGACCAGCCCGCGGACGGCGGACCCCGAGGCGACCGCGACCGCGCCGAGCAGCGGATCGGCGAGCGCGGCGGCCAGGGCGTCGCGGGACGACAGCGGCCCCTCGACGGTCTCGTACGCGACGACCTCGCGCACGTCGGCGCCGGCGGCACGGAGCAGCGCCGGGAGCTCCGGTGCCGCCGCGCTCGCCCGTGGCAGGAGCACGCGCCGGCCGGCCAGCTCGTCGACGGCCTGCAGCGCGCGGCCGAGACCGGTCCCGGTCACGTCGACGGCCTGGACGGTCACCTCCAACCCGGCCTCTCGCAGGGCGTTCGCGGTGGCCGGCCCAACGGCCGCGAACCGGGGAACCGCTGTCGCTCGAGCGGGAACGTGGCCCCCCGCCACGCGCCCGAGCGCGGCCGCCAGGGCGGCCGCCCCGGTGGCGCTGGTCACCACCACCCAGTCGTACCGATCGAGGTCCGATACGGCAGCGTCGAGGTCTCCGCCCGGCGCCACGTCGCGCGTCGCCACGGTCGGCACGGCGTGAACGCGGATGCCCGCCTCGGCGAGCCGCCTGGCCAGCGGATCGCCGGCGCCGCCCGGGCGCGTCACGAGGACGGCCCGCGTCGCCGGAACCGCGGTCATCGGGCCGGACTCACGTGCCAGCGCCCCGGCGCGCACTCCACGGCACCGTCCCAGACGCTCCGAACGGCAGGCGCCGCGTGACCGCCGCCCGTCCCGCCGCGGTCACGCGGCATCGCCGTGGAACCCCGCCTCGAGGAGGTCCCGTGCCACGGAACGTGCCAGCGCCATCGAGCGCCCGGCATCGTCCGATCGCCGGATCACGACCGGGCGCGCGGCGCGGACGACGGCGCCTGCGAGCAGCTCGATGCGGCCCTCGAGAACCGTGCCCAGCGCCCCGAGCGGCGCCCGGCAGCCGCCGCCGGTGCGTTCCAGCACCTCGCGCTCCGCCTCAACGCAACACCTCGTCGGCGCGTGATCCAGCACCGCAAGCGTGTCGCGCAGCCGGGCATCGTCGGCCCGGCACTGCACGGCGAGCGCGCCCTGCGCGGGCGCCGGCGGCAGCACGGAGGGATCCAGCGCGCTACCCGCGCGGTCTGCGTGCCCGAGCCGGACCAGCCCGGCGACGGCCAGCACCAGCGCGTCCACCTCGCCGCCATCCAGCCGTCGGAGCCGGGTGTCGACGTTGCCGTGCAGAGGCACGATCCGCAGGTCGGGTCGTGTGGCGGCAAGGAAGGCGGCGCGGCGCGGGCTGTCGGTCCCGACCGTCGCTCCTGCCGGCAGCGCCTCCAGGCCGGCGCCGTCCCGGGTAACCAGCGCATCGCGGGGGTCCTCGCGGGCCGTGTACGCCGCGACCACGAGCCGGCGTGCGGCGTCGGGCACGTCGCCCGGCCCGGCAGGCCCATCGCCGATCGGCACGTCCTTGGCGCTGTGGACCGCCAGGTCCACAGCGCCGTCCCTGAGCGCACGCTCGAGCGCACCGACGAACGCGCCCTCGCCCCACGCGGTGTCCGGAGGCCGCACATCGCCCTCGGTCACGATCGTCACCAGCTCCACCGCGTGCCCGGCTCCCCGGAGCGCGGCGGCCACGAGCTCCGACTGCCGGCGGGCGAGCGTGGAGCCCCGCGTGCCGAGCCGGAGGGGGCGGCCGGTGATCACAGGTCGAACAGCATGCGGGCGGCCTCGGCTGCCGTGCCGTCGGTGTCATCGTGGAGGCGGGCGCTGGGGCCGTGCAGCAGCCTGGCCACCAGCTGCTCCGAGAAGGCCGAGACCAGCGCGCGCTCCCGCGGATCGAGCCCCGGGAGCCGCCGGAACAGGCGCTCCAGCTCCCGCGAGCGCTGCGCCTCCGCGGACGCCCGCAGGGTGCGGAGCGTGGCGACCGACGGACGCGCCGCGACCCAGCGCGCGTACTGCTCGCAGGCATCCTCCACCAGCCGCTCCGCGTGCTCCACGTACGCGCGCCGGACCTCCTCCGCCTCCGCTGCGGCCGAGGGCCCTCGCGCGAACAGGTGATCGACATCGATGAACTGCTCGCCGAGGGCCGCGCGGACCGACTCGGGCACTGCGGGAGGCGACGACAGGTCGACCATGACGGGGTGCTGCCCGCCCGGGGCGCTCCATCCGGGAGCGGCCCGCCGCCATCGGTCGGCGAACGCGTCCCATCGACCCCCCAGCGCGATGAGCAGTACCCGGGCGTCCACGGCCCGCGTCGCGGCTTCCTCCAGGGACGCCCACGACCCACCGATCGCGAGCGCGAGCGCGCGAGCGCGCGCCGGATCACGGCTCGCCACCGTGACGGCCGCGCCCCGCCGCGCCGCGCCGGCGGCCAGCGCGCGGCCCATCACCCCGGCGCCTGCCACCATGACCGATCCGCCGCGGATCTGACCGCCCCTTGTGGCGACCCAGTCGAGGGCCCGATCGGCCAGGCTGCGCTCCTGGGGACGGGATCGCTCGGCCCTGGCCCGCCTGCCGACGCCCGCGGCCAGCTCGAGGGCGCGCACCATGGCGGGGTCGGCGTGGCCGCTCTCGCGCACCACGTCCAGCAGCCCGCGAACCTGGTGCAGGATCTCGTCCTCTCCGGTCACCGCGCTCTCGAGCCCAGCCGCGAGGCGGAGGAGGTGCCGGACCGCGTCCAGCCCGCGGTACCGCCGCAGCGGGGCGAGCCCACGCGCACCGGCCGCCGCCTCGAGGGCCCCCGCCACGGCCTCGCCACCCACGCCGTAGAGCTCCACGCGGTGGCACGTCACGAGCAGGCCGGCCCCGTCCCGGCCGTCGATCTGCTCGCGCACGATCCCGGTGAACGCGGACCGCTCCTCCGCGTCGTGGCTGCCCGGCTGCGCCGCCAGCACCCAGAGCGGGAGCGGGTGTGCCGTCATCGGCGCATGGGGTCGCGCCCTCCCTCGTCCCGCGATCCGTCCGGCACCGTGCCCGCGCCAGCGTGCCCCTCGATCGTCGCGATCAGCAGCCGGTCCAGGGCCCGCTCGACGTCCGCCAGCAGCGCGGTCGCCTCCCGGGCGTCCAGGCCGCGCCGGCTCGCGAGCCGCGACAGCTGGTCCAGGAACGGCGCCCGGAACCACAGGAACGTCTCGACCGCCTCCACTGTCGAGCACCCGAGCCTGGCCATGAGTCGCCCGTGGCCGGCAGCGGCCGCGGCGGCCCGCTCGAGATCGTCGTCGTCACCGTCCGGGCCGTGGTCCAGGTACTGCAGCAGCGCCTCGACGAGGACGCGCCCCTGCAGCCGGAACTCCGCCTTCTCGGGCTCCGACAGGCGGTCCATCCACGGCCACTCGGCCACGACCGGGCCTCGCGCCCGGGAGGATCCGCGGGACGCGCCGCGGTACGCCCGCGCGATCCGGTCCGCCGATGCCCCCAGCCGGGCCAGCGGGAGCCGCTCGCGGCGCGCAGACGGGATCAGCGCGGCGAGCGCACGCCGGGAATAGCGGCGGTGGCCGCCGGGAGTGGTGAAGACCGGGATGCGCCCATCGTCCGACCAGCGACGGAGCGTCGCTGCGCTGACGCCGAGCAACGTGCTGGCGTCACCCAGCGCGATCCAGTCGTTCGCGCGCACGTGGCCGCTGCTCCTCGCCGATCCGGATGCTGCGATCCGCATGGCGGAACCTTAGCAAATCTCACTGAACCTGCGTGAAGCTGCCGACCTGGCGCGCGGTGGAAGCCCGCGGTCGTTCCTGGATCGCCGGGCGGCCTCCGGAGTTGCCGGGCGGACTCGGACTGTCAGGCTCACCCCCCGGTCGCGGGGCTCGCCTTGCCGGCCCGTCCCGGCGTGTCCCGCCCCCCGGCGTCGGGGATGCCCCGAGCCGCGATCACGCCCGCGAGGAGGCAGGCAGCCACACCGAACGCGACGGCTCCCTCGATCGACCGGGCGGCGAGCCATCCCGCGATGGCGGATCCGATGGGGAATCCGGCGAAGTTGAAGTTCATCGAGACGGCGAAGGCCCGGCCCATCCAGGCGGGGTCCGTCCGGCGTTGCCGGAGCGTGAACAACCCGATGTCCATCGGCCCGTTGAGGAGGCCCACCAGCCGTCATGGACGCCACCATGGGCGCCAGCTGGGCCGGCAGGAGCAGCAGCAGGGCGGCGGCGTTGGCGAACATCGGCAGCACCAGCATCCGGCGCTCTCGGCCCGCGCTGTTCATCCGGCCGAAGACGAGCGCGGCCACCGCCCCGCCCACCCCCAGCACCGCGAAGACCGTGCCAACGGTCGCTGGCCCCTGGTGCAGCCGGTCCAGCACGATGAGCGGGATCACGATGGTCGTCACGCCCCCGCTCAGGTTGATCGCCGAGATGGAGAAGCCGAGGGCGCGCAGGGTGCGATTGCGCCACGTGTACACCAGACCCTGCCACGCATCGACCAGCAAGCGGCCCGTGGAGGCCACGTCCGTCCTGGGATCCGGGATCCCGATGAGCACGACCGCGGCAACGGCGTACGTGAGAGCGATCGCGACCAGGGCGGCGGGGCCGCCCCACAGTCCGACCACCACGCCGGCGAGTGGCGGCCCGACGATGGTCGCGACCACGTAGCCCATCGAGTCGACGGCGTTGATGCGCTCCCAGAGCGGCACCGGCACGAGCAACGGGAAGAGGCTGCGGAGCCCGGTGCTGCTGAGCGGAGCCGTGAGCGAGGAGACGCCCGCGATCAGCAGCAGGACCCAGACGGGGAGCGCGCCCGCAAGCGCGAGACCGCCGATGAGTGCGAGCGACAGGCTCGCGACGACGTAATCGACCAGTACCAGCCGGGATCGTCCGTGGCGGTCGAGAAGGGCGCCCGCGATCGGGCTCACCAGCATGCCCGGCACGATCGCCACGAACGTCACGACGCCGGCCAGCTCCGCCGAGTGGTACGTGGTGAGCGTGAACAGGACCATGGCGACGCTCACCATCGACTGGCCGATCCGGGCGATCTGCATGCCGGCCAGGATCCGCGCCATGGATGGCACGCGGAACAGGGCGCGATACGAGCGATCGGGGCTTTCCGGGGGCATGAACCGTCATGCTACCGGTCCGGGTGGCGTCGCGCCGGGCCCGCGGCGCTACCGGCGGTTACCTCCCGGCCGGCGATGGTCAACCGGGAACGGACGCGCGCCTCCTGTCGGAGGAGTGTCCGAGCGCCACCAGGTACACCGGCGTGTGGCTGGCCGGAAGGTCGAGCACGTCGCGCACGGCGCCGTCGTCCAGCGCCCCCACGGGGGTCGCACAGATCCCCATGGCAGTGGCCGCGAGCAGGATGTTCTGCGCGACATGCCCGCTCTCGACCAGCTCGTAGCGCCGGGCACGTGCGCCGTAGCGCGGGTCCATGCGCCCCTGGACGGCGACCAGGACGATGGTCGCGGCCGCCAGCCCGACCACGTCCTGCGATTCGGCGGCGGTGCACAGCGCCGGTCGATGGTCGCCCCGCAGCACGGGGGCCAGGCGGTCCCCGTCCGCCTCGTAGTGCAGGACCCCGGTGGGCGTGACGACGTACAGCTCGAGCGGGTGGATCCCCCCCGCCGACGGCGCGGTGCGGAGCCCGCCCGGACCGGTGATCCCCTGCCCCGCCCAGCAGAGGCGGAGCAGCTCAACCTCGGAGAGCGGATCCCAGCAGAACTCGCGACGGGAGCGCCTGGTCTTCAGGCACTCCTCGAGGGTTACAAGGCCCAGCGATGACGCGGCGACCAGCCCGGCCGACGGCATACGGCGCACCTCCGTTGCCGCAGTCTCCGCGTGCTGCCCCGATGGAGGACAGTGCCATCCGGACGCCCGCGCACGCGCCGCATTTCCGCTCCTCCGACACCTGCGCCGGTCGGACGGCGGCGCGCGCCCACCCGCCGGGGCGCGGTCCCGCCGGTGGTGACGATCCGCAGGGCCGGAGCTCGGCCGCTACCCGGCCGCCGCGAGCTCCACGCCGGCTGCGCGACAGTCCTCGGCGAGACCAGCCTGCGCCTCCTCGGTCGGCGACCATCGGGTGGGGAAGGCGACCAGCCGGGCGAGTCCCACCTCCGCGTACCGGCCGATCAGATCCACCCGGGCCCCGCCGGGCTCGCGGACGTCCTCGTCCCGGCAATAGACGGACAGGCGGAGCGTGGCGGGATCACGGCCGATCTCCTCGCATCGCGCCCGGATGACGGGAAGCGCGTCGGCGATCTGCTCCGGCGAGAGGAACACCACGTTGAGCTCGTCGGCGAACCGGGCTGCCAGCCGCCACGTGACCTCGCGGCCGTTGCCGCCGACGATGATGGGGGGACGCGGCTGCTGGATGCCCTTGGGCACGTTTACCGCACCCTGGACGTGCGCATACCTGCCCTCGTAGGTGGCGCGGCCGGGCGCCAGCATCCGGGTGATGACCTCCAGCGCATCGCCGAGCCCGGCCAGCCTGTCCTTCGTCGACGGGAAACCGTACCCGTACGCGAGCCACTCGTCTTCCTTCCAGCCGCCCCCGATCCCCAGCTCGAAGCGACCGCCGCTGACGATGTCGAGCGTCGACGCGAGCTTGGCGACGAGTGCCGGGTTGCGGTACCCGGCGCAGATCACCATGTGCCCGAGCCGGACGCGCGAAGTCACGCCGGCGACGGCGGCCAGGGTGGTGAACGACTCGAAGGTGATCTCGTCGGTCGTGTCCGGGGTGGTGTGGAAATGATCGAACACCCATTCCGACTCGAACCCCAGCGACTCGGCGTGGCGGGCGAGCTGGACCGTCCGAGTCCAGGCCAAGGCGGCATCCCAGCCGTCGTACTCGTGCTTCCAGCCCTGGGGCACCAGGAGTCCGACCTTCATCTGCCACCTCCCGAGGATCAACTGCAGCGGCCCGCCGCAGGCCGCGACGCGCCACCCGTCGACACCCGTCGGCAACGCGCCGGGCAAGCGCCGGGACTCACGGGTTGCGGGGTGCCCCGATCTCGTGGTGCCGGATGCAGCGCGCCTCGTAGGTCTCGACCGCCGCCCGTTCGAACCCGCCGACCACGATCAGCGGGTCGTCGACTGCCGCCGGTTGCCCGTTGACCAGTCGCTGGGTCCGGGTCGCCGTGTCGCCGCAGACCACGCAGATCGCGGTCAGCGTCGTGACCTCGTCGGCGAGCGCAAGCAGCTCCGGCATCGAGTTGAAGGGCCGGCCGGCGAAGTCCAGGTTGAGGCCGGTCGCGATCACGTGCCGGCCCGTCGTCCGGAGCGTCTGCACCACGTCCACGATGGCCGGCTCGAAGAACTCCGCCTCCTCGATCCCCACCAGGTCCGCGTCCCGCTCGCGCGCCAGGGCAAGGATCAGGCCCGGCTCGGTACGGGGGACCAGCGTCGACGGGAACCGCGCGTGGCTCCGGCTCTCGGCGAACTCGGGCGGGGTGCGGACGTCGATGTCGGGGCGCACGAGCAGGACACGCCGGCGCGCGATCTCCGCACGGCGGAGCAGCCGCAGCAGCTCGTCGGTCTTGCCCGACGACATGCAGCCGGCAATGACGTGCAACCAGGGATCCGAGCGATAGAACACGAGGCCTCCGAGGGCAATCGTAGCGCCTGCGACGGGTCCGACGCGCGCCCGGCGGCGCTCCCCGGGCGGCTCGGCGGCGTTGCCCACGCCGGCCGCCCGCGCTATTCGTGCGGCTCGACATTCTCCGGCGGCTCCAGCTCGAGCGAGCACGCCGCTGCTCCGAGACGCGCCCGACGGGCCGGATGGCCGATGCAGCCGTCCGGGGTGGCCCGTATCGTCGCTCCGTCACCGGCCGAGCCCACGGGCGGGAGGCAGCCATGCTGTTCGAGAACATCGTCGCGACGGCATCGATCGTGCTCGCCGTCGCGCTCGTGTCGAGCCTGCTTGCCTACTACCGCCCGGATACGCTCGGCGATGGCGCCACGTCCGGCCACCCGACCATGCCCGGCAACGGCGCGGACCTCGGGGACGCGCGTGCCGTGCGGGCCGCGTGGCGCTGGGCGGGGGCAGCCGTCGCGGTGGGCGCGCTGGCGGCCACGGCCTACCTCTGGGTGGACGGGCTGTGGCCGGACCGGAGCCTGCAGGTGTTCGTCGCCATCGGGCTGGGCGGCAGTGCCGTGCTCAGCGTGGCCGCCGCGGTGGTGCGGCCACGACGGCGGCTCACCGGCGTACCGGAGTGCGTGGCGCTCAACCTGGTGTGGGGCGTGGGTTACGGCGTCGCCATCCCGCTGATCCTGCAGTAGCCGGGCGGATCCCGGGGACCGCCGGGCTGGCCGTCGACGGCCGATCCGGATCAGTCCTCGCCTGCCGCGTCGATCGACTCCGTCACCGGCAGGCCGCGCTCGCGGAGCGCGGCGACCATCGCGGCGGGGGCCACGGCCTCCTCCACCGGGAAGGCCCCCGGCGGGATGGCGCCAGAGGCGATCAGGTGACACACGATGGCCGCGTGCCAGCCGGTCGTGCGCTCCATCCCCGTGAGGCCCAGCGCGTCGTCGCGGACCGCGCGCAGGTCCACGATGGCGCGGGCCGGCTTCCCTCCCCTGCGGCCCGTGGCGATCACGTGCGCGATCACGATGTCCTCGAAGCCCTCGGGCGCGCGGATCTGGGGTTCGATCAGGGCGTGGAAGACGTGCCGCGGGATCACCGGCACCCCGTCGACCTCGATCGGCGCCTCCGAGAAGAACCCGGCGTCCTGGAACGCCTGGAACTGCGCGACGTGCCCGGGATACCGCAGCACCTTGTTGCGGATCGACGGCACCGTGCGACCCAGCGTCCACGGCACGGTGGAGCCGCCGCCGGCCGAGAAGGCCTCGAGCTCTCCCACCGGATCGCCCAGGTCGACCAGCTCATACTCGGCCGGATCGAACGTGTCGACGTGCACGATCTTCCCGTCGCGAACCCAGTCGGCCCCACCGGCGTACTCGTTGGTGAGGCCGTCCATCGCGAACGTCACGCGGTAGTCCCAGGGCGGCTCGGGCCGATAGGGCAGGCCACCGTCGAGGAGCAGCAGGTCGTCGGTCTCGTCGAGCAGGGTGGTCGCGTAGGCCATCAGGTTGTTCGCGAGTCCGGGCGCCTCGCCGCAGTCGGGCACGATCGCGATGCCGCGCTGCTTCGCGCGGTCCGCGAGCCCGATCTGGGCGAGCGCCGTGGCGGTGTGGCCGCCCAGGTCGCACATGCTCGTGCCGGCCTCGAGCGCGGCCTCGGCGATCCGGAGGTTCAGCTTGTACGAGACGGCCGCGATGAAGGCATCGAGGGGCCGCAGGAACGCGACCAGGGCGTCGCGGTCGGTGACGTCGAGCCGCACGCCGGTGGCCCGGTCCTGGCCGGTCAGCCGGTTCACGCGCTCGGCCGCGCGTCGAGCGGCTGTCTCGTCGATGTCGGCAAGCGTCACCGAGGCCGCCTCGCCGCGGACGACGAGGTCGTAGGCCGCGGCGGTCCCCTGTCGCCCGGCCCCCAGGATTCCGTATCGGTAGGTGCTCATGGGCGCCAGTGTAGGCGGCCCGGGACGGGCTCGAGAGCCCGGTCCGTCGTGCGGCCGGGTGCCCGGAACGAGCCCCGCGGCCTGCCGGGGACGCGGCCGCCATCTACCATAGGCTTCGTGCCCGGCACGTCGATCCTCCAGGCCGTCGAGGCGTTCGTCGCACTCCTGGTCGCGCTCGCGTTCGTCGCGCTGGTGACGCGGCGCGTCGGGTTGCCCTACACGGTGGCACTGGTGCTCTTCGGCGTCGCCATCTCGTTCGCGGCCCCACCGATCCACCTGCAGGTGAGCCCGCAGCTGGTCCTGCTGGTGCTGCTGCCGGGGCTCGTGTTCGAGGCCGCCTACTCGCTCGACCAGCCGGAGTTGCTGCGCGCGCTCGGGGGCGTCCTGCTGCTCGCGGTGCCCGGCGTCCTGGTGGTGGCCGGGTTCGTCGCCGTCGTGCTGCACCTCGCGACGGGACTCGCGCCGGGCCCGTCCTTCGTGGTGGGGGCGATGGTCTCGGCCACCGACCCGGCCGCGGTGACCTCGAGCATCCGGCGGCTCCGGGCACCTGCCCGCCTGGCCACGATGGTCGAGGCGGAGAGTCTCCTCAACGACGGGACCGGGATCGTTGCGTTCACCATCGCCGTCGCCGCCACGCGGGGCGCCA
>JAJYDP010000822.1 GCA_021777365.1 Chloroflexota bacterium
GGGCGATCCCGATGTTGCTCCGGCGAAGGACATGGCCACCACCGGCATCCTGGTCTGGTCGGCCGTCACGCCGATCAGGGTGACCATCTCCGGCAACACCATCTTCGGCAACTGGTACGGCGTCTGGCTCGGCCAGGTGGTCAGCGCGCCCGGCGCGCGGGCCTTCAACACGTTCTGGAGCGTCAGCACGTACGTGCACGTGGGGTGATCCACCGGCGAGCCGGGCGGCACTGACCGACCAGCGGCGCCGGCCGGTCCCGGCCTTCGGCCGTAACGCAGCACGAACATCCCCGGGGTTTCAGGGCCCCGGGGATGTTCGTTTCGGGGCGGCGGATCCGTGCGCGTAGGCTGAGCGCCCGTGATCCTCGTCGCGCTCAAGCTCGTCCTAACCCCCCTGCTCATCGGCGGAGCCAGCCTGGGCGCCCGGCGCTGGGGGCCCGTGATCGGCGGCTGGATGGTCTCGCTGCCGCTGACGTCGGGGCCGGTCGCCCTCTTCCTCGCGCTCGACCGCGGCCCGTCGTTCGCCGCCACGGCGGCCGAGGCGTCGGTCGCCGGCAACGTCGCGATCGTCGCCTTCTGCCTGGCGTACGCAGGGGTCGCCACGCGAACCGGATGGCCTGCAGCCATCGCCGCGGCCGGGATCGGCTGGCTCGCGGCGGCCCTGGCGCTCCAGCCAGCGCTGGCACTCCCGGTCGGGGTGCTGTTCCTGCTGGTGGCGTTGATCCTCGTCGTGGCGCTCCGCGTGATGCCGGCCGGGACCGCGCAACCATCCGGAACCAGCGCCCCGGGATGGGACCTGCCGCTGCGGGTGGTGGTCGGCACCGGCGTGGTCCTCGCCCTGACCGCGGCCGCTCCCACGCTCGGGTCGACGGCCAGCGGACTCCTCGCGATGCTGCCGGTGATCGCCACGGTCCTCGTCACCTTCACCCACCGGCACGATGGCGCCGACCCGGCGATCGGGCTGTTGCGGGGAATCCTGACCGGCCTGTTCGGGACGGCGGCGTTTCTCGCGGTCGTCAGCGCCTCGATCCAGCGGCTGGGCGTCACGATGGCCTTCGCGGCCGCGCTTGCGACGGTCGTGGTGGTTCAGCTGATCGCGCTGTGGGGACTCCGCCGTGTCGCGGGCGAGGCGTCTCGCCGGTCGGTCCCGCGCCCGGCCTGAACCGCGGCTTGCGCCCATTGTGCCGCGGCCACAGCCGCGCGTGCAGAATGCGCGGCATGGAGGACCCGCCCGCCTTCGTCGACCTGCGCGCCTACGGCCCGTTGAACGACTTCCTGCCTGCGTCCCTCCGTGGTCTCACGCTCCACCGCCGCCTCTACGGCACGCCCGCCGTGAAGGATGTCATCGAGGCGGCGGGGATCCCGCACCCCGAGGTGCAGCTGATCTGCGTGAACGGGGAGCCGGTCGGGTTCGGGCAGCGGCTCCAGCCTGCCGACCGCGTGGCGGTCTACCCGCCGTTCCGGACGGTCGAGCTGGGTCCGGTGCTGCTCGCGGGTCCGCCGCCGTTGCCGCCGGATGAGGCGACGTTCGTGCTGGACGGCCATCTCGGCCGGCTGGCCGCGTATCTCCGGCTCTCCGGTTTCGACACGCTCTACCGGCGGGACGCGGCCGACGACGAGCTTGCCGAGCTCACCGGTGACGGCCGGATCCTGCTCACGCGCGACCTCGGCCTGCTCAAGCGGTCGGCGGTGGTCCGTGGCGCGTTCGTCCGCTCGGACCGCCCCTCCGAGCAGCTGATCGAGACGTTCCGGCGATTCGACCTGGCCCGCGCCGTGCGCCCCTTCGCACGCTGCCTGACCTGCAACCGGCTCCTCGAGCCGGCGGATCGGGAATCCGCGCGTGAGCTGGTCCCGCCCCGCGTGTTCCGCGAGCAGGCCGAGTTCCGGCGCTGCCCGGCCTGCGGACGGCTGTTCTGGCGGGGATCGCACGTCGCGCGCATGTCGCGACTGCTGGAGCGCGCTGTCGAGGCCACGAACGGCGGTGCCGCGGGCTGACCCATCGGCCGCCGCCTGGTCGGCCGCCATGATCGGCCCGGCCTCGTGATCGGCCCGGCCTCATGATCGGCCGTGCCGTGATCGGCCGGCGCCCCGTCACCCTCCGCCGGATCGTGGCTGCACGACCCACCGGGCGGAGAGCGTCGCGCCCTGGATCGCAAGCGCCGTGACCACGGCGGCGCCGAACGACAGGGCGACCCCGAGCGAGCCGAGCGACAGGTTGATGACGGCGAAGAAGCCGGTGAACGCGAACAGGCCGATCAGCAACCCCCGCAGCACGTCCATCGCCTGCGCGCCGCCCTCGAGGTGATGCGTGAACCCGGCGAGGACCGCGGCATAGACGGGGAACGCCGCGAGCAGGCCGGTCAGGTGAGGCCCCAGCGCCGGCGCCACGGCCGTCAGCAGCACCACGATCGCGGTGCCCACGATCATCCGTGCGGGGAGATCCCACGCCGGCGCCTCCGCGCCCCTCACGCGGCCCTGCGACGGCGGAATGGCGAGGAACGAGAGCCCCAGGATCGCGACCACCACGGCGAGCTCTCCACCCAGCGGGAGCCGCAGCGCGGGCTGGATCGCCACCGACGCCAGGACGTAGCCGAGGACGCCCGCAGCGAGAGCGAGCGGCCAGCGCACGCGACGCCCGACGGCGGCGTACGCGAGGCAGAAGCCGGCCTCGGCCGCCGCTCCTCCGATCGACCCGATCGCCGCCGTGACCGCGAACGACGTGCCGTGGTCGATGGCCAGGAAGAACGCCACGGGGCCCGACGTCAGGGGAAGCCCCACCAGCCACCCGCCGACCCCGGGGCCCCAGCGCCGTGCCGCGAGCGTCGCGCCGCC
>JAJYDP010000823.1 GCA_021777365.1 Chloroflexota bacterium
GAGCTCGGCGGCGCAGCGGCGGAGCGTGTCATCCACGCCCGGGCCGCGGGTCACCTCTCGTGGGACGTCGGGTTCGGCGAGACGGTCGAGGCCGGACAGCGGCTGGGGACCATCGACGGCCTGCCGGTGGCCGCGAAGATCGGCGGCACGGTGCGCGGCCTGATCGCACCGGGAGACGTGACGGTCGGCCTCAAGATCGCCGATGTCGATCCTCGCCGGGACCCGGACATGATCGCCCACATCTCCGACAAGGCACTCGCCGTCGGAGGCGGCGCGCTCGAAGCCATCCTTGCGTGGATGCACGACTCTGGTCGATGAGCTCCAGCCTGCCGCAGCGGCTCGGGCTCGCCCGGCGTGAGCTCGTCTCGATCGTCGGCGCGGGCGGCAAGTCGACGCTGCTCTTCGCCCTCGGCCGCGAGCTCGGCGCCGCCGGTGCCCGGGTCATCCTCACGACGACCACGCGGGTGGGCGACGACCAGCCGGCGGAACCGATCTGCTGGTCTGCGGACCCCGCGACCGTCGAGGCGGCGCTGGGCATGGGGAACCCCGTGTTCGTCGCGACCGGACGTATACCGGGGAAGATCACCGGCCCATCGCCTGCGGAGGTCGACCTCCTCTTCGCGCGCACGAGCGCCGACGACGTCCTGGTCGAAGCCGACGGGGCGGCCGGCATGGCGATCAAGGCCCCCGCGGACCACGAGCCGGTCATCCCGCGCGCCTCGACCACCGTGGTCGTGGTCGCATCGATCGCCGCCGTCGGCCGGCCGATCTCGGCGGTGGCGCACCGGCCCGAGCGCGTGGCGGCCCTCATCGGCGCGCATCCCGACGATCTCCTCACGCTCGAGGGGGCTGCCGCCGTGCTGCTGCACCCGGCCGGCGGCCTCAAGGGCGTGCCGGAGGGGGCACGGGTCGTGATGGTGACCACGGGAGCGACGCCGGCGACGGAGGAGCTCGCGAGTACCCTGACCGGGATCCTGGCCGGTCACCCCGGCGTCGAGCGTGCTGTCACCTGGAGGCGAGCGTGATCTGTCCGAACTGCGGCGCGGACAACGTCGAGGGCGGCGCCTGCCGCGTCTGCGGGGCGTCCGTCCCGGGCCCGGCGCGACCCATGACGACCATCGCCGCTCCCCTGGGCGTGCGTCTGACCGCCCTCACGGACTGCGGCGGCTGCGCCGCCAAGCTCGGCGCCGACGTGCTGGCCGACGTGCTGGCCGGGATTCGCGCGATTGCCGGCCCCGCGCCCGCCGACCTGATCGCCGGCCTCGATCCGCCCGACGACGCGGCGGTCTACCGGCTGACCGACGAGCTCGCGGTGATCGCGACCGTGGACTTCTTCCCCCCGCTGGTGGACGACCCGGAGACGTACGGGGCGATCGCTGCCGCGAATGCCTGCTCCGACGTCTTCGCGATGGGCGGTCGGGTGCTGCTCGCGCTCTCCGTGGCGGCCTTCCCGGAGTCGCTGGAACCGGCCGCCATCTCCGCCATCGTCGCGGGAGCCGCGGCCGTGGTCCTCGAGGCTGGCGGCACGCTCGCCGGCGGCCACACGATCCGCGATCCCGAGCCCAAGTTCGGCCTGGCCGTGATCGGGGTGGCGCACCCGGAGCGCCTGCTGCACAAGGGCGGCGCCAGGCCCGGCGACGCGCTGCTGCTCACCAAGGCCCTGGGCACGGGGCTGCTCGTGTCGGGGGCCCGGCAGGGTCTGACCTCGCCCGACGACCTTGCCGCCGGCGTCGCCTCGATGCGGACGCTGAACCGCGCGGCGGCAGAGGTGCTCGTGGCCCGGGGAACCCGCGGTGCCACCGACGTGACCGGCTTCGGCCTCCTGGGCCACGGACTCGAGATGGCCCGGGTGTCGGGGACGCGGCTGGTCTTCGAGGCCGCGGCCCTGCCGGCGCTGCCCGGGGCGCTGGAGGTCGCGCGGGCCGGCGTCGAGACGGACGGCGCCGGGCACAATCGCCGGTTCGTCGCGCCGGCGCTGACGGTCGCCGCCGGCATCGATCCGGCGCTCGTCACGCTTGCCCACGACCCGCAGACGAGCGGCGGGCTCCTGGCCGCCGTCGGGCCGGACGAGCTGCCCGCCGTGGAGGCGGCGTTCGCGGCCGCCGGGATCGGGTCCTGGCAGGTCGGGCGCGTGGAGGCATCGGAGGAGCCGGGCGTCACGCTCGAGTGAACCCTGGTCCGTGCGATGGACCGGATCCCGCCGGTCGACCGCACGGTCTCGGCGGGCCGGCCTGCCTCCCTACTCGAAGGCCTTGGGCACCGCGCACAGGAACACGAGCGGCCCGTCCTCCGAGGTGTTGCGGTACTGGTGGAGCTCGTCGGGCGCGATGAGGGCGAAGTCGCCCTCCCGGATCGGCCGCTCGCCGGACTCGCTCACGATCACGCCGGCGCCCCGGATGATGTAGTTGAGGTGCTCGTAGGGGTGGCGGTGGAGGGGCGAGTGGCCGTTCGGGTCGAGGGTGAAGGCCCGCACGGAGTACGCGGGCGTGCCGTCAGCCGAACCGATCGGCACCTGCTTCCACGCGCCCGCCGCGCCCTCGGCGGCCATGACTGACTTCGGTTCCGTCTCGAGGTTCGTGATCTTCACGGCATGTACTCCACGTGTGTCCGTTGCCGGGGGTGCGTCCGATGCTCGGGCCTGCGGCACGGCGGCGTCCGACCGCTCTCCACGGGCTCCGGAGATCGCCGCGGCCGGCCGGGTGCCGTGTGCATCGTGGCAGACCGGGCGACGGCGCGCACCGCTGGCTGCCGGGGGCGGCCCGGCCCACTCGGCGCGACGGCATGCCGGACGCGGGAGCACGCCTCCGCGAGGCCGGTGCGCGGGCGCGGCA
>JAJYDP010000824.1 GCA_021777365.1 Chloroflexota bacterium
ACGGCTCCGGTGTCTTTGCGCAAAGACGCGACGGCATCGCACCGGGCGACGCGGCAGGAGATGCACCGGCATGAGCCCGCCATTCCGGCGCGTCCTGGTGGCCAACCGGGGAGAGATCGCTGTGCGCGTGATCCGGGCCTGCCACGAAGTCGGGAGCGAGGCCGTCGCCGTGTTCAGCGACGCCGACGCCGATGCCCCGCACGTGCGCGCCGCCGACGCCGCCATCCGGATCGGGCCTCCGCCGGCAGAGGCGAGCTACCTCTCCATCGAGGCCATCGTGTCGGCCGCCCGCCGGGCCGGCGCCGAGGCGATTCACCCCGGATACGGGTTTCTCTCGGAGCGACCGGCCTTCGCCAGAGCCTGCGACGAGGCCGGGATCGTCTTCGTCGGTCCGTCGGCGGACACGCTCGCGGGACTCGGCGACAAGCTCGCGGCGCGCCGCGCTGCCCGGTCGGCCGGGGTGCCGGTGGTGCCCGGCACGCTGGAGCCGGCCCCCGTCAGCGACCTGGCGGCGGCGGCCTCCGTCCTGCCCGATGCCGCACGGGTCGGGTGGCCGCTCATGGTCAAGGCCGCGGCCGGCGGTGGCGGGCGCGGCATGCGTCGGGTCGACCGCGCGGACGACCTTCCCGGCGCGCTGCTGGCGGCGTCGCGGGAAGCCCACGCCGCCTTCGGCGATGGCGCCGTGTACCTCGAGCGGTATGTGCACGGTGCCCGGCATGTCGAGGTCCAGCTCCTGGGGGATGCCGCGGGCAGCGTGGTCGCCCTGGGGGAGCGTGACTGTTCTGTCCAGCGCCGCCACCAGAAGCTCGTCGAGGAGGCACCCGCCCCCGGGCTGACCGCCGGCCGCCGGCGCGAGCTCCACGAGATGGCCGTCGCCGTGGCCCGCGCGTTCGCCTTGCGCAATGCCGCCACGGCCGAGTTCCTCCTCGCGCCGGAGGGCAGCTTCTGGTTCCTCGAGGTCAACACCCGGCTCCAGGTCGAGCACGGGGTCACCGAGCTCGTGAGCGATCTCGACATCGTTCACGAGCAGCTCCGGATCGCGGCCGGCGAGCCACTGTCGCGGAGGGCGCTCGCCGCGGCCCGCGCGGCTGCCGCTCCGCGCCGGCACGCGATCGAGGTGCGCATCAGCGCCGAGGATCCCGGGTGCGCCTTCGCCCCGGCCTCGGGATCGATCAGCCGGTGGCGCGAGCCCGGCGGGCCTGGCGTCCGCGTGGATGCGGGCGTGGGGGAGGGCACCGTAGTCGGCACCGAGTACGATCCCCTCCTGGCGAAGCTGATGGTTGTCGCCCAGGACCGGCCGGCGGCCCTGAGACGGTTGCGGCGTGCCCTCGAGGAGTTCGACGTCGCCGGGATCCAGACTACGCTGCCGTTCCACCGCTGGATCGCCGCGGATCCCGCCTTCGCCGCCGCGCGGCTGTCGACCTCGTTCGTGTCCGACAACTGGCGCCCCGAGGCGCTTCGAGCCGCCGCCGCCGACCGCGCGGCGCGGCTGGTCGCGGCGTTTTCCGCCCCGGCCGCCGGTCACGCGGCGGACTCGCCCGGGGCCGACCCGCCCGCGACCGTGGAGCGTGGACCCACCGGGGCGGACACGCCCGGCGCCCAGCAGCTTCGGGGTGGCTCTGCCCCCGCCGACGCATGGCTGGCGACGGCCCGGCGCGAGGCCGTGGACCGGTGGCCCGCGTGACCCGGCGGATCGACGCGCCGTGGGACCCGCAGGGCGCAGGGATGCTGGCGCCTGCCCAGGGACTCACGGGACGGGACCCGGTCCGCGTGACGATCGAGGGGAGCCCGCCACTCGTCGCGGACCTCGTGCCGGAACCCGGGCTCCGCTCCGCGGCGGCGGCCGCCGTGTGTCCGCTCCCGCCCGGGCGAGATCAACTGTCCGGGGCGCGGCGGGTCGAGGTCGTCGTCGACGGGTGGCGGTTCGAGGCCACCGTGGAGCCTGCGCGCCGTGCCATCCTCCGCGAACGAGCGCGACGGCACGCCACGGGCGCAGGCGGAGGGCAGCAGGTCGTCCGTGCCGCGTTGCCCGGTCGGATCCTGCGCGTCTGGGTCGCGCCCGGGGACCAGGTCGAGTCCGGGAGCCGCCTCTGCTCGCTGGAGGCGATGAAGATGGAGAACGAGGTCCTGGCCCATCGGGCGGGTACCATCCTGCGCGTGAGCGTCGCTCCCGGCGTTCGCGTGGAGCAGGGAGATGAGCTGGTGGTGATCGCATGACGCGGGAGGTGGGGGCGAACGCCGCCGGGGACGCGCCCGGTGGAGATCCCGCGCTCGCGCGTGAGTTGGATGCGGGGGCCAGCCAGGATGCCGGGGCCAGCCAGGGTGCCGAGTCTGGCCGGGGTGCCGGCGAGAGCCACGGTGCCGAAGCCGCCCGGCCTGCGGGGGCGAGCGAGGCGGGCCGGCGACGGTGGCGGGAGGCGGTCAGGGCGAGCGCCATGGCGGAGCATCCCGAGCGGCGAGCGCGGTTCACGACCTCCAGCGGCATCGAAGTTGCCGATCTGTACGTCCCCGCCGACGTGGCCGGGCTCGACGAGGACCGGGACCTGGGCCGGCCGGGGGAGTTCCCGTTCACACGCGGCGTGCAGCCGACCATGTACCGGGGCCGGCTCTGGACCATGCGGCAGTACGCCGGCTTCGCCAGCGCCGAGCAGACCAACGCGCGGTTCCGGTACCTGCTCGGGCAGGGTCAGACCGGGCTCTCCGTCGCCTTCGACCTGCCGACGCAGATGGGCTACGACGCCGACGCACCGCAATCCGAGGGGGAGGTGGGACGGGTCGGCGTCCCCATCAGCTCGCTGGCGGACATGGAGGTCCTGCTCGAGGGGATCCC
>JAJYDP010000825.1 GCA_021777365.1 Chloroflexota bacterium
GTCAGGTAGATCGTGAGGAACGGGAAGACCAGGCTGAACCCGAAGCTCGCGACCAGGTCGCCGACCGCCAGCACCAGGACCGCGCGGTCGAACTCGCGACTCAGCTCGTGGAACGCCCCGAGGGGCCCGAGCCGGGCAAGGGAACCCACGTCGCCAGAGTAGCGCCCGGTCGGTGCCCCGTATGCTGTCGCAATGCACGTCGTCGGGAGGGAGCGTGAGCTCGGGCGGCTGGGCGCCGCTCTCGAGCGCGCGGCAGCCGGCCGGCTCGCGCGCGTCGTGGTGACCGGCGCCACCGGCACGGGCATCAGCACGCTCCTGTCGGAGCTCGAGCAGCGCCTCGTCGGCGAGCCAGGGGTCGTCGTGGCGAGGGGAGCGGCGGTCGAGCCGCGTTCCGGGCACCCCTACGCCGCGCTCTCCGCGGCGCTCCAGGGGCCCATCTCCGCCCTCCCCGACTCGCGCCTGCCAGAGGTGCTCGGCCCCGCCGCGGGCGAGGTCGCGCTGCTCCTCCCCGACCTGGCCGAGAGGATCCGGCTCGCCTGCCCGCTCGAGGCGCCCATGCAGTCGGCGCCGGACCAGCGCCGGGGGCGGTTCGTCGAGGCGGTGCTCGGGGTGCTCGGCCGCCTGGCATCGGGCGGTGCCGCCCTGCTCGCGCTCGACGACCTGCACTGGGCCGATCCGGGAACGAGGGCATTCGTCGAGTTCATGCTCGGGCTCGACGTGGCGCTCCCGATCTGCCTGGTGGTCTCGTACCACCACGACGAGCTCGACAGGCGGCACCCGTTCCGCCGGATCGCGACCGCGCTCGCGGAGCATCCCTCGGTCGAACGGATCGAGCTCGAGCCGTTCCGTCCAGAGGAGCTTCTCCGGTTCATCGAGGCCGAGACGGGTGAGCGGCCGCCCGCGGGCCTGTTCGCCGCGATCGTCGAGCGCTCCGGCGGCAACCCACTCGTTGCGGACCAGCTGCTGGCCGCACGCCGGCTCGTTCCGGGAGCGCGGCTCTCGGACACGTTCGACGAGATCCTCGAGTCGCGCCTGGCGCTGCTCGGGACCGGGGCCGCGCGGTGGGTCCGGGTGCTGGCCGCGATGCGACGTCCGGTCGAGCCGCAGGCGCTGGCGGGCATGCGTGTCCCCGACGGCGCCCTCGGCGACCGCGCCCTCGCCGAGGCGGTCGAGAGTGGCCTCGTGACGCGGAGCGCCGGGCGGGTGCGCATCGCGCAGGAGCGGTACGCGGAGACGGTCGAATCGCTGCTCGACCCGATCGGGCGCCAGGCGATCCACGCCGCGATCGCCGGCTGGCTTCCCGGACCACCCGCCGAGCAGGCCTGGCACTGGGAGCGTGCGCTGCGGCTCGACCGGGCGCGGGATGGCCACGTAGCGGCGGGGGTCGAGGCCGAGACGTTGGACCCGGGCGGCACCGCGCTGGAGCACTACCTGCGGGCGCTCGAACTGGACGCGCTGGAGCGACGCGGCGGCCGGAGCACGGCCGGCGGTGGGGCGCGGGGGCGTGCGGCGGCGGACTTCGATCGACCGACGCTGCTCGCCCGGGCGGCCGACTCCGCCTTCGTCGACGGCTCGTTCCGGCGCGCGTCGGCGCTTGCCGCGCGGGCGATCGACGAGCGGTCGGCGACCTCGGAGCTGGCGGACGTCGCGGTCCGTGGGCGCGAGGCCCGGGGCAACCGGGCGGTCGAGCTGGCGTCGCTGCACGAGCGGCTCGGCCGCTACCGCTGGGCGGCGGGCGAGATCGAGGAGGCGCTGTCGGCGTTCCAAGCCGGCGCCCAGCTCGTGCCGCCCGACTGGTCCGTCGAGCGGTCCCGGGTCCTCGGCGCACTCGCGCAGGCGCTGATGCTCGAAGGCCGCTTCGAGGAGAGCGCCCGGTGGGCACGGGAGGCGATCGAGTCGGCACGGGCGACGGGCGAACCCGCGCTCGCCGAGCTCGGCCACGCGACCTGCACGCTCGGCGTGGATGACGCGTACCTCGGCGACCTGGAGGGCGGGCTGGCGCTGCTTCAGGAGGCGTCGGCCCTGGCCAGGCGGGCGGGCAGGCTCGACGACCTGATGCGCTCGTACGCCAACCAGACCACGCTCCTGGAGCTCGGCTCCAGGCGATCCGAGGCGCTCGCGGTCGTGGACGAGGGGATCGCCGAGGCCCGCCGCTGGGGCCAGGAGGCGGTCTACGGCGCGTTCCTCCGCGGCAACGGTGGCGACACGCTCTTCGTGCTGGGGCGGTGGGCGGAATCCGAGGCCATGTGCCAGCAGGCGCTGGAATGGAGTCCGTCCGGCGTCGCCCGCTTCAATCCTCTGCTCTGGCTCACGTCGGTGCGCGTCGAGTCCGCCTCGGACGAAGAGGCCGGACGGCTCCTGGGTCAGCTGGTCCTGCAGCAGGAGTCGGTCGCGGATCCCCAGGGCATCGCGGACGTCCAGCGCGCCACGGTGAGCTTCGCGCTGTGGCGCGAGGACGTGCAGGACGCGCGGCGGGCGGCGGAGCGAGGCTGGTCGCTGGTGCTGCGGAGCGACGACTGGGCCCAGACGGCGGCCGCGGCGTCGACGGCGGTCGAAGTCGCGGCCGCCGTGGCCGAGGACGCGGTCGAGCGGCACGACCCGGCCGCGGTCTATGAGGCGCTGGCATGGGCCGACAGGGTGCTTGCGGAAGCTCAGCGACGGGTCGAGGCGGGCGGAACCTCCCCGGCGCTCGGCGCGAGGCGGGAGGCGGAGCTGCACCTGGCTACGGCGCGCGCCCACCGGGCGAGAATCGCCGGGCCCCCGGACCCGGCCGCCTGGGCCGACGTCGCGGAGCGATGGGCGGCCGTGCCCAGCCCGTACCGGGTCGCCC